>CABSNH010000016.1 GCA_902478985.1 uncultured Collinsella sp. | reverse complement strand
GGCCCGTGGGTTATACCCTAAGAGCAAACCACCCTTTTTAAGGGTGGTTCTGATTTTGCCTGATGTAGGGGGTTGGTTATATACGCGGGGACAAAAAATGCCAAATATGAGTACTGTTGCTAATCCGGTGACAATTAAGACAATGAAGATAATGAACATAACTAAAGTATCTGTTAATTAATATCGATACAGCCAGGCTTTAAGCCGATTATTCTGGCCGGTCCAAAGGGGTATGGCGACCGAAAGAACTCCATTTTGTGCCATTTTGCCTGCTACTAAAATGGTATCAGTACTCATATTTGGCATTTTTTGCCCACGGCCCCTTTGGGGCCGGCTCGAAAAGAGCAACCTTGGGGTGTTTGCTGCGGGTGCGGGGCTTGCAGACGACACTCGGGGTGGCGAGGAACTCAGAATTCGGCCGCGGAAGGGCATTCATCGACCGCGTCAGGAGTGTCCCTAAGTGCCGGCACATTGGAACGTCCCTAACTGCCGGAGGGGGCGTCGGTTGTGGCCGACGCCCCCTCCGGGTGCAAGCGGATTTGACAGTGTGTTACTTGTCGGTGCCTAGCTTGTGCGGTTTGTAGGCGAGCGCGTTGACGAGTGCATCGGCGGCGGACTTGACGGCCGCCGGCTGCGGATCGTTAACGTGGTCCTCGGGATGCACGGGCAGGTCCTTCTTGACGGCATCGTGGATGAGCTTAAGGTACTCGGCCACGCCCGCGTTCGAAAGGTGCGTGCCGTCGCCGTCGAACAGATCGTTGCGGTTGGCGCTATATCCGTACCAGTCGATAACGCGCACGTTTTTATAGCGCGTGGCGGCGTTGGCGATGGCCTGATTGGTGGCGCCGACCCACGGCTGCGGGCTGCGCGTGTTTACAAATACGACGGTGCGCTGATTGCCGGCATCGGCCATGATGGCGTCAATCTGGGCATCGGTCACCAGGCCGTTGGTGCCCAGCGCAAAGACTACGATCTTGCCGGCGAGGTTCTGCTGGATATAACCCTCAAATGTTGTGCGGCCCGCATCGAACTGGCGGCCCTTTTCGGCATCGATGTGACTGTGGGGGAACACGCCGTCAAAGGAATCGACGGCGCGCAGCGACACGGAGTCGCCGATCATCAGCAGGTCGTAGGATCCGTCGGGGAAGCCGTCGTTGTCCTTGTCGGTGTCATCGGCCGCCTGCTGGTCCTGGGGTTTTGCATTTTTGGCTTCCTTGTTTAGGATTTCGGCGCCCTCGCCGCTCAGCGCGGATGTGTCGGGCACAAAGACCAGACCACCCAGCGCCACGACAAGCACGACGCCGCAAACGGCGCACACGGGAATATGCGCGCGCACCCAGTTTGCGGGCGTGGTGGTGCCTTCGCGGAGCTCGGAAACGGTGCGTCCAAAGGCGCCCTTCCTAAACGGCGTCTCGATAAAGCGATAGGAGCACTCGGCTACGGCGACCACCACAAGTACCTGCAAGATGTACTGCCACCAGGGCGTATCGCTGATGTTGGCGACCGGGTTCATGAGCAGCAGCAGTGGATAGTGCCACAGGTAGATGCTGTACGAGCGCTTGCCAACCCACACGAGCGGCTCGGCGGACAGCGCGCGGGCAACCATTCCCTGGGGCTGCACGCAGGCTGCGATGACCATGAGCGTGAGGATGGAGCATAACAGCGTGCCGCCGCGATACTGGAACGCGGTGTAGCCGTTGGTGAGTGCGACCATGGCGGCAAGGCCAACCAGACCCACGACGCCTAAGACATCGATGGATGCGGGCGAGGACCAAAAGCGCACGAGGGCGCTCGGCTGTGCCAGGGCGGTATCGGCTGATTCGTCGGCCTTCTTGTCAGGCTTGTCCTCGGCTTTCTTGCCGTGCTTGGCGGCGCCAGCCAGGCGATTGAGCCCCAAACGATGAGCGAGACGCACCGGCGCCAGGTCGCGATCGGGGATAAAGGCCATCCAGGCACCCAGTAGCAGCGAGAACACGCGGGTGTCGGTGCCGTAGTACACGCGGCTGGGGTCGGCGGCGGGATTGTAGAGCACCATCATGGCGAGGGCGGATACCGCGGCAAGGCCCAGAACCACGCGGCGCGTGTTGGGCTTGCTCACATGCATGGATACCATGGCAAACAGCAATGGCGGCCAAATCAGGTAGAACTGTTCCTCGATGGCGAGCGACCAAAAGTGTGTGAGCGGCGAGGGGTCGCCCAGAGCATTGAAGTACGAGACGTTTTGGGCAATCTGCCACCAGTTATTAAAAAACAGCAGCGACGGCAGGATGTCGGGGCGCATCTTGGTGAGCATCACATGGTTAAAGATGGTACACAGCGCGCAGGTCACCACCACAACGGTTACCACGGCGGGGAACAGGCGACGGATGCGGCGAATCCAGAAGCTCTTGAGGTCGATGCGGCCGGTCTTTGACACTTCGTTGATGAGCAGGCGCGTGATCAGATAGCCCGAGAGCACAAAGAAAATCGTGACGCCAAGCAGGCCGCCCTGTGCCCATGTGAGGTTGAGGTGATAGAGCACTACCGCGACGACGGCGAGCGTGCGCAGGCCGTCGAGGGCGGGGATATAACGAGATTTGGGGCGCGTGGGTGCCTGTTCTTTTGCGGCGCTGTTGGTGTGGGCACCCTTGTTGGCGGGCGCACGATGAGAGCCTGCGGCGTGGCGCGGCTCGGTGGCTTGTCGGTTAGCGCGCGAACGTTCGTGCGGCGCTTGTTGATCGCTCGCGTGGCGTGAACTGCGCGAACTCGATCGCGGGAATTGTTCCATAAAACATCATCCAATGACGAGAATAATCAGCACGTCTTCATTGTAACCGCCTGCTCCTGTGAATGCTTGCTGCCGGCGCAAGCTCAAGCGCGCGTCCACATCAAAGTGAACTAAAGTTATAGAGGCGCGAGAGCGCACGATTGACGGCCAACGGCGGGTGCAGAGCCCGCGGACGAGGAGGTTTCCATGGCAGATAGCGGCATCGTTGCGGTGTTCGGCAGCATGAACATGGACCTTTCGGTGGCGTGCGAGCGCATGCCGCGTGCGGGCGAGACCGTTGGCGGCAGCGGGTTTATCACCAACGCCGGCGGCAAAGGCGCCAACCAGGCCGTAGCTGCTGCGCGCATGGGCGCGCACACGCATATGATCGGCGCGGTCGGCTGCGACGCATTTGGCACGTCGCTCGTGGCGGGGCTCCAAGACGCCGGCGTGGACTGTGTCTTTGTAGCGCGTCGCGATGACGTGGAGACGGGAACGGCGACCATCATTCGCTGCGAGGGTGACAACCGCATCGTGCTGTCGCCGGGTGCCAACCATGCGCTCGCGGGCGAGGATGTTGCCCGCGCGCTGAGGCGTCTGGTAGCCGATGAGCTCGACGGAGACGCCAGCGATATTGCCCCGGCTGCCGGAAGCGTCTTTATCGCCCAGGGCGAATGTGACCTTGCGACGACGGCCGAGGCGCTTGTTTGCGCTCACGAGCTCGGGTTCTATACGGTCTTTAATCCGGCGCCTGCCTGCGAGTTGCCTGCGGAGGCCTGGCCTGCGGTCGACCTGGTCTGTCCCAACGAGACTGAGTGCCAGGTGCTGACGGGCATCTTGCCCGCGGATGATGCGAGCTGCGTCGCGGCGCTCAATGCCCTGCTCGCCAAGGGTGCCGGAGCTGCGGTCATCACGTTGGGCGGCGCCGGGTCGGTTACGCTCGGCGATGACGGCGAGCCGCTGCGCATGCCGGCGCTCTCGAGCACGTTGGTCGATACGACGGCCGCGGGCGATACATTTATCGGTGCGCTTGCCGCGGCTCGCCTGGAGGGCCTGCCGCTCTTTGAGTGCATGGCGGCGGGCGCTCGCGCCTCGGCGGTGACGGTGTCGCGCCTGGGCGCTCAGCAATCAATTCCCACGCGTGCGGAAGTCGAGCACAAGTTTGGTTTAGACGGTTTGGATGTAGACGGAGAAGCGGAGTAGAACAATGGCAACCAAGAAGCTGATCCTTGATCTGGATATGGGTGTGGATGATGCGATGGCGCTTGCCTATGCCATCGCGAGCCCCGAGGTGGAGCTCGTCGGCATCACCACGTGCTTTGGCAACGTGCGCGTCGAGCAGTCGGCGCACAACTGCTTGGCGGTGCTCGACCTGTTGGGTCGTCCCGAGGTGCCGGTGTACCTGGGCGCCGATCGTCCCGTGAAGGCGACCGAACCCTACACGCCGCCGGCGTCCACCACGCTTATCCACGGCAAGAACGGCATCGGCGGCGCAAGCGTGCCCGCCTCGCCGTACGAGCCGGTGGGCGCGACGTCGGCCGATGGCAATGCGGCGGTCGATTACCTGATTGATGCCGCGCGTACCTATGGTCCCGACTTGGTCTATGTGGCGACCGGTCCGCTCTCCAACCTGGCGCTCGCCCTTGAGCGCGACGCGGCGGCGATGATGTCTATCGGCCGCGTGGTGGTGATGGGTGGCGCCCTGACCGTGCCCGGCAACGTGAGCGCCGGTGCCGAGGCCAACATGGCGAGCGACCCCGAGGCCGCTGACGCCGTGCTGCGCTCGGGCCGCAAACTCACCATGGTTGGTCTTGACGTGACGCATCGCGTGGTGCTGACGCGCCGCGACATTGCCGGTTGGACGGGCTCGGGCACCATGGCGGGCTGCGCATTTGCGAGTATGGTCGAGCACTACATTGGCTCGTACGAGATGAACGCCCCTTACCTGGGCGGCTGCGCGCTGCACGATCCGCTTGCCGTTGCCGTGGCGATTGATCCCACGCTCGTGGGCGCACTTGGTTGCAACTTGCGCGTCGACCTGCTCGGCGAGTATCGCGGCCGCACTATCTGCGACGAGCATCGCCTGTCCGACCCCGACAAGAGCGCGCTTGTGGCACTCACCGTGGACGCCCCGCGCTTTCTGTCCGAGTTCAAGGCGCGCATGGCCCGCATCCTAGGCTAGGCTCGGGATCGAAGCACGCCCATCTGCTCGATGTGGCCGCTGGCGGGCCGACATCTACCGTTCGCCAGCCCGATGGTCCCCGGGGCGGGGAGAGCGCTATAATGCATTCTGCATCTTGGATTGTTACTCCTGTGTGGAGGCATGCCCAAGAGCAATACAACACGGATTGTTACGTAAGGCATGACCGCAATAGCACTGCTATTGGCTATCATGCCTTTTTCTGTGAGTGTTCTTGAAAGGAGGTTCACCATGCTTGCAATTAAAAAGCTTAACAACAACGCGGTTCTTTGCCGTGACGGACAGGGGCGAGATGTCATCGCCATGGGCAGGGGCGTCGGTTTCGGCGGAGATTTTCCTCGAGAGCTCCCTCTTTCTAAAATCGAGCATACGTTTTACGACATTGATCCTAAAGGACAAGATGTCATGAGGGATCTTCCCTCGGATATCGTGATGTTTGCGGCGAAAGTTATGGACATCGTTGCCAACGAACTGCCCTACGACCTCTCGACCAATGCGACGCTGTTCATGGCTGATCACCTGTCGTTTGCCGTTGCGCGAGCCCAAAAGGGGGTCCGCATCGCGATGCCTCTTGCCTATGAAGTGCGGGAGACGTATCCGAAGGAATACAAGGCTGCCCAGTTTATCGTCATGCGACTCGAGAAGGAGCTCGGAGAGCGGCTTCCCAAGGATGAGATTGCCAGTATTGCGATGAATCTCGTGAACGCACGGGTTGTTGAAGCCGTCAAAGCCACGGCCGAGCCCGCAAAGCAGTTCGACGATATGCTCGAGGACGTTATCGAGATTCTCGAAAGCGATTTCCGCATTATTGTCGACCGCGATTCCTTTGATTTCACCCGCTTCGCCACGCATCTGCGGTACCTGTTCAAGCGCATTCAAGCCGGCGAGTCGCTGAACAGCGCCAACATGCAGATGTACAAGAACTTTCGTGAGGAGTTTCCGCAGTTGGCAGAGTGCGTGAAGCATATCGGTTCCTATTGTCGTGAAACGTGGGACGCCACGCTCTCCGAGGAGGAGGAACTCTATCTGATGATCCATCTCAACCGGATCATCTCCAAAAAAGGATTGTAACCCGTAGCCATTCGGGGCATGACCTTTGCCGATTCGAACAGTAAGCCAAGATTGTGCAAAGGAGCCAATGATGGCAAATTACAAAAAGGTGGCAGAGCAGATTCTCTCCACTGTGGGCGGGGCGGAAAACGTGGCTTCGGTTACGCATTGCATGACGCGCCTGCGCTTCAACCTCAAGGATGAAAGCCTCTCGAATGATGAGAAGCTTGAGGACATCTCGTCTATCATCAGCGTCGTGCACGCCGGAGGGCAGGTGCAGCTGGTGGTCGGGCCCACGGTCGACAAGGTCTACGACGAGGTTTGTAAGCAGGGCGGATTCGAGGTCACGGTATCGATTGACGAGGAACTCGATGGCCCTCAGCTTAGCTGGAAGGAGCGCTTGGCGCCCAAGCACCTCTTCAATCAGCTGCTCGATGCCGTGAGCGGCGCTATCACCCCGATCCTTCCGATCTTTTGTGTCGCCGGTATCTTCAAGATGCTCGTTATTCTGTTTGGGCCCGAAGGCGCCGGTTTTATGTCCGAAACGAGCGACCTGTATCGGATCCTTTCCCTGGTGGGCGATGCGGCGTATTACTACTTCCCGGTGTTTGCCGCCTATAGCTCGGCTAAGAAGTTCAAAACGAGTCCTGTGCTGGCACTGCTCATCGCTGTTGTGATGATTTATCCCGACATGCTCGCTATTGTTGAGGACGGAAAGCCTTTCAGCGTCTTCGGCATCCCCATGCAGCTCGTCAACTACACCCAGGCTGTTCTTCCGGTCATCTTGATCACCTGGGCCCAGTCCTATGTTGAGCGCTTCTTTAAGAAGATCTCGCCTGATATGTTGCGCATTCTGATCGTACCCGTGGGTACGGTGCTCGTGATGTTGCCGGTCGCGCTGTGCCTCTGCGGCCCTGCCGTCCAATTTGTCATGGGCCTTATGGCCGATTTCATCATTTGGCTCGCCTCTGTTGCCGGTCCCGCTGCGACCGCGGTTATCGGCGCATTCTGGAATCTGATCATCGCCACCGGCATGCACGTGCCGATCTATACCGCCATATTGCCCGCCGCGCTCCAGAACGGTTACGACGCCATCTTATACCCCGGCACCGCGGTTGTAGCCTACACCACGCTTGCCATCGCGCTCGCCTATGGCCTGCGCGCTAAGGGCAAGGAGAGTCGAGCCACGGGCTGGAACTTGTTCATCACCTATGCCTTCGGTCGCGTGAGTGAGCCCATCATCTACGGCATCCTGTTTCGCGACAAGAAGGCTCTTGCCTGGAACATGATTGGTGGTGCTGTCGGTGGTCTGCTGGTAAGCCTTCTTCATGCCAACGTCTATATCTTCACTGGCGTTGGTTTCCCATGGATGAACGTGCTCATGTTTGCTCAGGATATCATCCCTGGCACCATCGGGTGTCTTGCTGGCGGTGCCGTGACGTTTGCGTTGGCGATGATTTTTGGATTTGAAGGACAGGAGAAGATGCCGTTGAAGTCCAAGAGCGGCGATTCTGAGGCCGTTGAATCCGTCGAGGCATAAGAGGCTACTACACAAATATGCTCCCCAGCCGTTGCGCGGTCCGACCCCTTGGCCGCGCAACGGTACTGTGCTGTTGCGCGGCACTTGCCGAGTCCGTTGCGTTCGACAGTGTGGGCCGGGAATTTGATAGAAAGGACGACACCATAATGTTTAGAGAAGATTTTTTATGGGGCGGGGCTCTGGCTGCAAACCAGTGCGAGGGAGGATGGAACGAAGGCGGTCGCGGTTTAGCCAATTCCGACATGCTGCCGTTTGGCGATCAACGCATGGACGTCATGCGGGGAGACCTTGATCCGCGTGCGTTGGCACCCGACAGCTTCTATCCCGCTCGCAAGGGCATTGATTTTTACCATAGGTACAAGCAGGATATTGAACTGTTTGCCCAGATGGGTTTTAAATGCCTGCGCTTATCAATCGCCTGGAGCCGCATTTTTCCCAAAGGAGACGAAGCCGAGCCCAATGAAGAAGGCCTTGCCTTTTACGAGGATGTTTTTAGGACGTGTCGCGCGCATGACATTGAGCCTTTGGTGACGCTCAACCACTATGATGTCCCCATGCATCTCGTCGATGCGTATGGCGGATGGCGCGATCGCAGGTTGGTCGACCTGTTCGAGCGATATTCGCGTACCGTGTTCGAGCGCTATCGGGGATTGGTCAATTATTGGCTGACCTTTAACGAGATCAACATCATGACGCAGGCGTGCTTTATGGCGGCGGGGATCATCTTCGAGCAAGGGGAGAATCGCTATGCAACGGTTCACACGGCCGTGCACCATGTATTGGTTGCGAGCGCCCGTGCGGTCGGGGCGTGTCATGAACTGTGCCCTGGGGCGAAGATCGGTTGCATGCTCAACGCAGGTGTCTTCTATCCGGCTACATGTGATCCGGACGATGTGCTGGCTGCGCAGGCTGAGAATCGCAGCCATTACATGTTTACCGACGTCCAGGTGCGCGGTGCGTACCCGAGCTATGTTCTCAAGGAATACGCCCGCCATGGTTTTGAGGTGCCCTATCGGGATGATGACCGCGAAATACTGGCTGCAAACCTGGTCGATTTCGTCTCGTTTTCGTATTACTCGACGCGCGTCGCAAAAGCGCATGCGGAAGGTCAGTTCGATTCGAACCTTCTTCGCTCGGCGCCTAATCCGTATCTAAAACAGGAGCCTTGGGGGAGGTTTATCGACCCCAAAGGGCTGCGCGTCACCATGAATGAAATCTGGGATCGCTATCAAAAGCCGCTGTTCATCGTCGAAAACGGTTTGGGTGCTCCTGATGTGCCGGAAGATTCGGGTGAAATAGAAGACGACTATCGAGTTGAATACCTGCGGGCCCACATCGAGGCGATGAGGGAGACCGTCGAGCTCGACGGGGTGGAACTCATGGGATATACCTGTTGGGGCCCGATCGATTTGGTTTCGGTCGCCACAGGACAGATGCGTAAGCGCTACGGGTTTATCTATGTCGATCGAGACGATAGCGGTGCGGGCTCGTTTGAGAGACGTAAAAAGAAAAGCTTCGAATGGTACCGACGCGTAATAGCAAGCAATGGCGAAGACCTTGCGTAATAACGTTAAGATGGACAAATGCGCCCGTTGGGGGAATAGTCGTGCCACTTCGCTTGACAACAGGCTAAACTAGCTATTAAACATTTACTATTCTGTTTAGATTGAATTTGCGGTCGTTTAGTTGCCGAGCTATCGAGTTGCGATGCTCCGCCACGGCCGTTGCTAGGGGGAACAATGGCCAAAGCAAGTGTTCGCGAGATCAGCCGCATCACCGGTTTTTCGCCTGCGACCGTGTCCAACGCGCTCAACCGCAAGCGCAGCGTGAGTGAGGAGACCGCCAAGGTCATCCTGGAGTGCGCACAGTCGCTGGGCTATCAGCAGTCGACGCAGCTCGAGAGCATTCAGTTCGTGCTTGCGCGCAAGACGGGCGCCATTCTGGACGAGAGCACCTTCCATCCTGCGGTCATTGAGGGCGTGGAGCGCCAGGCGCGCCGTCACGGTATGAGCACGAGCTTTGTCTCGCTCGACTTTAGCGACTTGGACGCCGTGCGTCCGCAGGTCGAGGGCCTGATCGCCGATCCATCCGCCGCTATCGTGCTGATGGGTACCGAGCTGGGTGAGGAAGACTATGCCTTGTTCGCCAACGCTGCCGCCCACTTGATCGTGCTCGATGGCTGGAGCGATCGTCAGTACTTCGATGCCGTAGTCATTGCCAACACCGACTCGGTGCTGCGCGCCGTGGACTACCTTATCGAGAAGGGTCACAAGCAAATCGGCTATCTGGCAGGCGACCTTCGCATCCGCAACTTTAAGGATCGCGAGCGCGGCTATCGCCAAGCGCTTGAGGATGCGGACCTTGAGGCCAACCCGACATGGCGCGTCACACTGGGCACCACGCTCGAAGGTGCTTATCGCGACATGGGCGCATGGCTCGACAGCGTCTCGCGCGACGACCTGCCGACGGCTTTCTTTGCCGAAAACGACGTGCTCGCCGTAGGCGCCATGCGCGCGCTGAACGAGCACGGCATACGTGTCCCCGAGGATGTCTCAATCATCGGCTTTGACGATCTGTCTTTGGGCGCCTTCTCCAATCCGCCGCTCACCACGGTGCACGTTCCCAAGCACGAGGTGGGCGAGATCGCGGTGCGCCGCCTGGTGGGCAACATCCGCAATCCCAAGAGCTATACCTGCAAGACGGCCGTGTCGACCTATTTTGTCGAGCGCCAAAGCGTGCGTGAGATCTAGGCAAAGGCAACGCTGGGCCGTAGGGAGGCAAAGCTCGCTAAGGCAGCCATACATAACGCTACTAAGAGAGGGTCCTTTGGGCCCTCTTTTTGATGCCCTTGTATGTTCAGTTTGTTTACATACCGTTTAGGCTGATTTCTCTACCGTCTACGGGTATTTCGCGTTAAACTTCTAAACAGTAGAGTAAAACATTTAGTAAACAGAACAAAACGAAACATGCGTCTGTTTACTGAACATGTGATTAGGGGAGGACGTACATGGACAAGATCAAGCTCGGCTTTGTGCCCACGCGCCGCAGTATCTTTAGCGCGCCGGACGCAATCAAGTATCGCGGCCTGACGGCTGATCGCCTGCGCGAGATCGGCGTCGACATCGTGGATATCGACGACATCAATGAAGAGGGCCTGCTGTTCGACGACAGCCATATCGAGCCCATCGTCAAGAAATTCCGCGCCGAGGGCGTCGATGGCATTATGCTGTGCCACGCCAACTTTGGCACCGAGTACGTTTGCGCTCGCCTTGCCCGCGAGCTCGGTCTACCCGTACTGCTGTGGGGTCCGCGCGACGAGCGCCCCGAGCCCGACGGCACACGCCTGCGCGATAGCCAGTGCGGCCTGTTCGCCACCGGCAAGGTCCTGCGCCGCTTCCAGGTTCCCTTCACCTACATGACCAACTGCCGCCTGACCGACCCCGAGTTCGAGCGCGGCGTTTGGGACTTTTTGGCCGTTTGCAACGTGGTCAAGACCTTCAAGCACACCCGCATCCTGCAGATGGCCACCCGTCCGTTCGACTTCTGGTCGACCATGTGCAACGAGGGCGAGCTGCTCGAGAAGTTCAACATCCAGCTTTCGCCTATCCCCATGACCGAACTTGTCCAGGCTGTGCGCGACGCCCAGGCCGACGAGCAGGCCATGGCCGCCATGCTTGCCCACATCAACGACAGCTTTGAGATCTGCATCCCCGAGGACAAGGTCCCCGCGGTCGCCGGTCTTGCCATCGCCATGAAGCGCTTGGTCGAGAAGTATGGCTGCAACGCCGGTGCCATTCAGTGCTGGAACGCTCTGCAGGACGAGCTGGGCATTATGCCCTGCGCCGCCAACGCCATCCTCAACGAGATGGGCATTCCTATCGTATGCGAGACCGATATCCACGGCGCCATCACCGCGCTGATGGTCGAGGCCGCCGACCTGGGCCGTCACCGCGGCATGTTCGCCGACTGGACTGTGCGCCATCCCGATAACGAGAACGGCGAGCTGCTGCAGCATTGCGGCCCCTGGCCCTGCAGCTGCGCGGCCGTCAAGCCCAAGCTCACCTACCCGCTGGCTTTCGATCACCCCGGCGCGCTGACGGCCGAGGCCAAGCACGGCGACCTCACCCTTGCCCGCTTTGACGGTGACAACGGCGAGTACTCGCTGCTACTGGGCAACGCCCGCGGCATCGACGGCCCGGCCGGCATGGGCACCTACCTGTGGGTCGAGGTCGACAACCTCAAGCGCCTCGAGGCCAAGATCGTCGAGGGTCCCTACATCCACCACTGCGTCGCTATTCACGCCAACGTGGTGCCGGTGCTCTACGAGGCGTGCAAGTATATCGGCATCGCTCCCGACCTGTACGACCCGATTGAAGAAGACGTCAAAGCCTACCTGCGAGGAGAGTAGAAATGGCAACTATCGAAGAGCTTGAGTCCCTGCGTTGGGACCTTCGCCGCGATTGCGTCGATATCATCATGGCTGGCGCCGGCGGCCACATCGGCGGCGACATGTCGGTGATTGACGCCCTCATGACCCTCTATGCCAACCACCTCAACATTTCGCCCGAGACCGTCGACGATCCCAATCGCGACCGCTTCGTGCTCTCCAAGGGCCATGCTATGGAGGCCTACTACGCGGTGCTCTGCCACGAGGGCTATCTTGACCTCGATGACGTCAAGGCCCGCTTCTCCAAGTTCGGCAGCCCCTACATCGGCCACCCCAACAACAAGCTCAAGGGCATCGAGATGAACTCGGGCTCGCTGGGTCACGGCCTGCCCGTTGCCGTGGGCATGGCGCTCGCCGGCAAGATGGACGGCCGCGACTACCGCGTCTACACCATCATGGGCGACGGCGAGCTTGCCGAGGGCTCGGTCTGGGAGGGCGCCATGAGCGGCGGCAACTACCAGCTCGATAACCTGTGCGCGCTCGTGGACCGCAACCGCCTGCAGATTAGCGGCAGCACCGAGGACGTCATGAAGCAGGACAGCCAGGAAGAGCGCTGGGCCGCCTTCGGTTGGAACGTGCTTTCCATTCCGGGCAACGACGTCCAGGCTATTGACGCTGCGCTGACGCTTGCTGCCGAGACCAAGGGTAAACCCACGGTCATCATCCTCAACACGGTGAAGGGCTACGGCTCGTCCGTCATGGAGGACAAGGCTAGCTGGCATCATCACCTGCCCAACGATGAGGAATATGCCCAGATCATCGCCGATTTCGCTGCCCATAAGGAGGCCATCAATGGCTAACAAGATCGCCAATCGCAAGGTTATCTGCGACGCGCTGCTCGAGGCCGCGAAGACCGATAAGGACATCGTCGTCCTGTGCTCCGACTCCCGTGGCTCCGCGTCGCTCACGCCGTTCTTTGATCAGTATCCCCAGCAGTCCGTTGAGGTCGGCATTGCCGAGCAGGACCTGGTGAGCATCGCTGCCGGTATGGCTTCGTGCGGCAAGAAGGCCTGGGCCGCTTCGCCGGCGTCCTTTGTGACCACGCGCTCGTATGAGCAGTGCAAAGTCGACGTTTCGTACTCCAACACCAACGTCAAGCTCATCGGCATCTCGGGCGGCGTGTCCTACGGCGCCCTGGGTATGAGCCATCACTCCGCGCAGGATATCGCCGCCATGAGCGCGATTCCCAACATGCGCGTGTATCTGCCGAGTGATCGCTTCCAGACCGCCGAGCTCGTGCGCGCCCTGGTAGCCGATAACAAGCCGGCTTACATCCGCGTGGGCCGCAACCCGGTCGAGGACGTGTACACCGAGGACGAGTGCCCGTTCCAGATGGATCGCGCCACCTGGGTGCGCCGCGGCACCGATGTGACGCTCGTCGCCACCGGCGAGATGGTCCGCCATGCCGTGGACGCCGCCGACCTGCTGGCCGAGCAGGGCATCTCGGCGACGGTGCTCGACATGTACTGCGTCAAGCCGCTCGACGCCGAGGCCGTGATTGAGGCCGCCGGTGCCACGCGCGCTGTCGTGACCGTCGAGGAGCACAGCCCCTTCGGCGGCCTGGGTTCCATGGTCGCGCAGGTGGTGGGCGAGCATTGCCCGCGTCCGGTCAAGTGCCTCTCCCTGCCCGACGCGCCGGTCATCACCGGCACGAGCCCCGAGGTATTTGCACACTACGGCCTCACCGGCGAAGGCATTGCCAAGACGGTCGCCGAGTTCCTCGGCAACTAGTAGACACAGACGCTGCGCGGCCGCCAAGCACCGCACCTTGCCGTTCAAACCGTCGCTTGCGTACGCAGAGTACGCTGCGCTCCTCTTTCACAGCAATCTGCGGCACTTGACGGCCGCTCGCTCCTTGTCCGCCAGGCTGTCTTTGATTTGGCGGAAGGAATGGGAGAGTACATGAGCAAATACATCATCGGAATCGATCAATCCACGCAGGGCACCAAGGCGCTGCTGGTGGACGAGGGCGGCCATCTGATTCATCGTGCCGACCGTTCGCATCGCCAGATCGTCAACGAGGCCGGCTGGGTGAGCCATGATCCGGCCGAGATTGCCGCCAATGTGCTGGCCGTGGCGCGTGCCGTGGTGGAGGAGACCGGGGTCGACCCGGCCGACGTCGCCGGCATCGGCATCTCCAACCAGCGCGAGACCACCGTTGCCTGGAACCGCACGACGGGCGAGCCGCTGTGCGACGCCGTGGTGTGGCAGTGCGCCCGCGCCCGCGAGCTGTGCGACAAGCTGGCCGCGCGCGAGGGTGTGGCCGACCTGGTGCGCGACACGACGGGTCTGGTACTCTCGCCCTACTATCCGGCGGGCAAGATGGCCTGGATTCTCGCGAACGTTCCCGCGGCTGCCGAGGCCGCGGCAGCGGGCGAGCTGTGCCTGGGCACCATCGATGCCTGGGTGGTCTGGACGCTCACGGGCGGCGCGGAGTTCCGCTGTGACTGGTCCAACGCCAGCCGCACGCAGCTCTTTGACCTGCGCCGTGGCTGCTGGAGCGAGCCGGTGTGCGAGGCCTTTGGCGTCGACGTGGCCTGCCTGCCGCAGGTGACCGATTCGGACGGCCTGTTCGGCACGACGGATCTGGGCGGCTTTTTGCCGGCACCCGTGCCCATTCACGGCGTGCTCGGCGACAGCCATGCGGCCTTGTTCGCGCAGGGTTGCCACAGCCGCGGTATGGCCAAGGCGACCTATGGCACCGGCAGCTCGGTCATGATGAACGTCGGCGACGAGTTCGTCGCCAGCTCGCACGGGCTTTCGAGCTCGCTCGCATGGCGTATGGACGGCGTGACCGAGTACGTGCTCGAGGGCAACGTGAGCTACGCCGGCGCCGTCAAGACGTGGCTGCGCGATGATCTGGAGCTCATCAATAACCCCGAGGAGGTTACCGACCTGTGCTACGCCGCCAATCCGGCGAGCCGCGTCTACTTTGTGCCGGCGTTTACCGGTTTGGGCGCGCCGCACTGGGCGAGTGACGCCGAGGGCTGCGTCTTTGGCATGACGCGCACCACGGGTCGCGCGGAGTTCGTGAAGGCCGCCGACGAGTCGATCGCCTATCAGATCTTCGACGTGATCGATGCGATGGTCGAGGATTCGGGTGCGGCGCTGGCCGAGCTTCGTGTTGATGGCGGTCCCACGCGCGACGCGTACCTGATGCAGTTTGAGAGCGACTTGGTTGGCTCGCCCATCCGCATCGCGAGCAACGATGAGATGAGCGGCTTGGGTGCGGCCTGGGCCTGCGGCATTGCGCTGGGCATGTACACGCGCGATGTCGTCGACGTCTACGGGGCCCGCGGCATCGTGGAGCCCGCCATGACCGCCGACGAACGCACCAAAAAGATCGCCGGCTGGCGCCACGCTGTCAAATCAACGATTGCCTACACTGCCTAGCATGATTTTTCTGGGACGGGGATTAAAAACTCATTGATCCCCGCCCCAGGTAGCTTATTTGGGACGGGGCTTTTTTGACTGGTATGATTAGTGCGACCATTCGAACCAGCTAAAAGAGCCCCGTCCCAAATTGACTACCGAGAGGATCTGCCATGGAGCGCATCGCGAGTTTTTCCGTTGACCATCTGCTGCTTGAGCCCGGCGTGTATGTGAGCCGCATTGACCGCGATCCGGCGACCGGCGCCGCTGTCACCACCTTTGATCTGCGCCTGACCACGCCCAACAAGGAGCCGGTCATGAACACGGCCGAGTGCCATACCATCGAGCACCTGGGCGCGACGTTCCTTCGCAACCACGCCGAGTGGTCGAGCCGCATTGTCTACTTTGGCCCCATGGGCTGCCGCACGGGCTTTTACCTCGTCGTGTTTGGCGAGGTGACGAGCGAGGAGGTCCTGCCGCTCGTGCGTGAGCTGTTTGAGTTCGTTGCTGGCTTTGAGGGCGATGTCCCCGGTGCCGCTCCCGAGGAGTGCGGCAACTATCTGGACCAGAACCTTCCCATGGCTAACTGGCTCGCGCGCCGCTACCTCGACCGCGACCTGGCCGATATCGACGAGAAGCACCTGCACTATCAGCAGGCGTAAGGCTGCTGGTAGGAATAGCGTTTGCGCCAGAAGCGCTCCCGCTCTTTGTGGGGCGCTTTTTCATGCTGGGCGCTCAAAACGGAACGAGATAGTTCTAGAATGTTCATACTGTCACATAAACGAACAGGAGCGAGCATGCATATCTACTCTGTATCAGATCCCGAGTTCAAATCTTATGGCCGCGTGTGGAACGACGTTTCGTCCAACCTGACCGCTCCGCTCGTCGGGGCGCTTTCCGCTACGCCCATCCCCGAGGGCAGCAAGTACGTAGCAAGCGCGCCGGAGCTCGAGGGCGTCAAGGATGCCGACAAGCTTGGCTTTCTCATGTTTGGCGGCCGTCCCTTCCAGCTGGGCTGGTGCAACGGCCACAACACGCAGCTCAACTGCTTGGAGTATCATCGCGCCAGCGAATTCAACCTGGGCGCCCGCGACTTTATCCTGCTCGTGGCGCATCGCTGGGAGATCGAGGACGGCAAGCTCGACACTGCGTGCGTCAAGGCGTTCCGCGTGCCGGCGGGTACGGTCGTCGAGGTCTTCAACACCACGCTCCACTACACGCCCTGCATGGTCGACGAAGGCGGCTTCCAGGTGATGGTAGCGCTTCCCGCCGGCACCAATGGTCCGCGCCCCGAGGCCGCGGCCGACATGCCTGCCGCCGGTGACAGCTACTGCTACTGGAAGGCAGACAAGTGGGTCCTCTGCCACGCCGACAGCCCCAAGGCTGCCGAAGGCGGCTACGTAGGCCTCATTGGCAAGAACCTCGACATCGCCGTGGACTAGAATCTTCCGTCTCAATCTGTAACATCTGGCGGGCTAAATCGTCTCTACCTGTTACAGATTTAGACAAACTGCAGGGGAAAGACCGAACAATCTCAATCTGTAACACCACGCCCGATTTTGGCGGCCCAACTGTTACAGATCGAGACAAACCGCCCCCAATCCACCACAAAGGTGCCTGTCCCCATTGTGGTGGCTGCCTAGAGTTGGCTGCGCAGGTAGTCAGCCATATATGGTACGGCGAAGCGCACGTAACCGCGGCGCGCCTGTTCGATTACGCCGGCGTCGATGAGGCGCCGGCGATACTTTTGTGCGTAGTCCGGTGTGACTGACATGCGCTTCGCAACATCAGAAATGCGAGACACGGCGGCTTCGTCATCGGTCATTGCAGCGAGAAACGCAACATCTTGGTCCGATAGCGCGGCGAGCGTCGTTTCGCACACATCGTTTTCGAAATCGGCCTTTGACGCTTCGATTGCTCCGTCGACTTGCTCTGGCGTTACGTGTTCTCCTGCCTGGCAACGATTGGCGATGTTGTAGCCGATGAGCTGCAGCATGTAGGGCGAGCCCTGAGTTGCGCGAGCAGCGTCCAGCCGAAGATTGCCTGGAATATCAAGGTCGAGCTCTTCGAAAGCTCGCTGATAGTAGGCATCCACATCTCCAACTGAAAGCGGTTCGAGCGTGACCTTGCGTGCGCGGTTGAGAAATGTCAGTACGCGGTCGTTGAGTGTCGCGGAGACTGCTCCCGGGAGGCCCGCCATGACGAGCGCGACGTTGAGCCCCTCGCCGACCAGCTCTTGATAGGCGGTGACGAGCTGTCTGATCTCGGGCGAATTGGCCTGGAGCTCATCGATGAGGATGAGGATGCCGTGTCCCTGCTCGGTCAGCTTGCGCGCCAGCTGCGTGAGCTTGAACTGGAAGCTTTTGGTTTCCTGCACATCGCGCGTGAACTCAAGGCCGGCTGAGAAGCCGAAGACGCTCAGGCTGCCGCCCGCAAGTTTGGGGAGCCGATGCTTGTTGGCGTAGGGCTCGCCCGCTTCCTGGATCTTCTCAACAATGCGCTCGAGCATATCCTCGGAGGCTACGGTGGGCGTGGCGACAACAAAGCCGAGCTTGCGTGCGCGATCGGCAAGTTCCCACAGCAGAACCGTTTTGCCGCTGCCTCGCTGGCCAAGCATGAGCATAGCCCGGTCTCGATTGCCCGGCTCCTGCTCAAGGCCGGAGATGAATGTCGAAATCACGCTCCCGCGTCCCACCAGATAGGACGGGCGATTTCCAAATGAGGGGGAGAAGATGGTTTCAGTCATGAGTCTCCTTTCCTTTTTTTCCTATTTTTTCCTTTTTTTCCTATTCAGTCAAATATCCCGCCGGCGAAGGCGGCTACGTAGGCCTCATCGGCAAGAACCTCGACATCGCCTGCGACTAGAATCTTCTGTCTCGATCTGTAACATCTAGCGGGCTAAATCGTTTCTACCTGTTACAGATCGAGACAAACCGCCCCAAACCACCACAAAGGTGCCTGTCCCCTTTGTGGTGGTTTGGGCAGGCGGGTATCAAAAAGTGTCAGATGGGGGCGGCTGTCGAGCGCCCGCGTGCGAAAAGAAGTGTCGACCTGCGCCGCTGTCGTTGAGCGAGGCCCTATTTGCGGGGATACTGAAACCACGACAAGCAGCGTATGAAAGGATCGATGCATGGCTTTCCGTAATGACTTCCTGTGGGGCGGCGCGACGGCTGCCAACCAGTGCGAGGGCGCCTACAACGTGGACGGCCGCGGCCTGGCCAACGTGGACGTGGCTCCGCACGGCCCCGAGCGCTACGCGGTGGTCTCCGGCCAGCGCAAGATGCTCGACTTCGAGGACGGCTATTACTATCCCGCGCAGACCGGCATCGATTTCTATCACCACTACAAGGAGGACATCGCTCTCTTTGCCGAGATGGGCTTTAAGACCTTCCGCATGAGCCTGGCGTGGACCCGCATCTTCCCCAACGGCGACGAGACCGAGCCCAACGAGGCTGGCCTGGCCTTCTACGAGGACGTATTCCGCGAGTGCCAAGCGCACGGCATCGAGCCGCTCGTTACCATCACGCATTTCGATTGCCCGATTCACCTCATCAAGGAGTACGGCGGTTGGCGCAACCGTAAGCTCATCGACTTCTACAAGAA
>CABSNH010000015.1 GCA_902478985.1 uncultured Collinsella sp. | reverse complement strand
GCTGACGGTGCCGCGCCCGCGAGCGCACCCGTCGCCGTCGCGCCCGCAGCTCCGACACCGGCCGTCCCCGCGATCGCGTTTATCGGCTACCAAAACTCGGGCAAGACCACGCTCGTCGAGAAGGTCATTGCCGAGCTCACCCGCCGCGGCCTGCGCGTGGGCTCGCTCAAGCATCATGGGCATCACGGCTTTGATATCGATGTGCCCGCTAAGGACACCTGGCGCCATCACCAAGCCGGATCCAAACACGTGGGCCTCATCTGCGCCACGCGCTGGGCGGAGTACGCCGACACGCGCGAGGAGGACGAGATGCCCGCGCGCGAGCTGCTGTCACGCTACAACGATGTCGACGTGGTGATCATCGAGGGCTACAAGACCGAGGGCTTCGACAACATCGTGGTTGCGCGCTCCGGTGTCGACCGTCTGCGCGGCAAGAGCTCGCTCGACCTGGTCGACGGTCACACGCTGGCCCTTGCCTGCAATGAGGCCCTGGCACGCCAGGCGTTCGACGCCGGCTTTGCGACCCGAGCCATCAACATCAACGACGCTCGAGCCATCTGCGACCTCATCCAAGATCATCTGGCCTAAAACCTGCCAAAAGGGACAGGTTTATTTTGGCAGGTTTTATCTGGGCAAACGTCATTTCCACCACAAAGGGGCCAGGCGCCTTTGTGGTGGTTTTTGCTTTGGTAGATGTGTGGGACATGCCTTACAATCTACCAAGTAGTCCACGACGGGCGAAAAACGGAGAGAAGGGGCTTGATGCGTCCTTAATGTTTCATGCGGATAGATTGATTTGACAGACGGTGGCGAATGCCCGCCGTCCGCATTCGTATGAAACAAGGAGTCTCCATGCTCACCCATCTTTTCTCAAAGCCTCAATCATCGCTGTCCGTGCAGGCCAAGCGCCTGGTGGCGATGCGCTTTCTCATCTACACCGGTTTTCAGACCAGCTACTTTATCGGCGTTATCGGAACACTCACCTATGCAGACGATGCCTCGGTCGTGGCGACATCGCTGGCCGTCCTTTTTATGAACGTATTCGTGATCCTTGGATCCTTTGCGGGCGGCGCGGCGCTTGACGCCTGGGGCCCGCGCCGTCATTTCTTGCTGAGCATCGTGGGCACGCTGGCAACCGGCGCGGCGATCCTCGTTTTTGGCAGCGCGACCGGCATCGTCCTGCTCGGCGCGGTGTTTCTGGGCTTTGTGATGGGATTCGCCCAGCCCATCGCCACATCCTATCCAGCCTACCTCACCGACGATCCTGTCGAGCTCAAAGACATCAACTCCGCCATCGCCATGTTCTCTAACGTGAGTATCATCGTTGGCCCCACGCTGGGCGGCTTTGTCGCGGCGGCTGCGTCGTCGCGCGCGGTGTTCGTGCTCATGATGATTTTTACCGTACTGGCGTTCATTGCCGGCTGGGGCTTTAGGCAAAGTGCAGGCCAGGCCGCCACACACGAAGGCAAACCCGCGGTCGGTGACATCACATCAGATAAGGCCAGCCAAAGCCCCGACCCCAACATATCTTCCCGCGTCACCTTCGCGACAAGCATCAAGACAGTCTTCACCAACAGTATCCTCGCCTTGCTGTTCTGCATCATCTTCCTCTCGAACTTTGGCTACGGTGCCTTCGATCCACTGGAGTCGTTCTTCTACCGCGATGTCCTGCACGTCGGAGTCGAGTGGATGGGCTGGCTCTCGTCGGCCAGCGGTGTGGGCGCGGTGCTGGGCGCCGTGGTCGCGCTCCGCTTGCCGCCGCGCTTCGTCAGCCTCAAAACGCTGCTCGTGGCACTCATGTCCGTGGGTGTGGGAAGTCTGATTTATGTGGGGACACCGTACGTGGGCGTGGCCCTTATCGGCCAGATTGTCCTGGGCGTGGCCTGGGGCGTCGTCAACCCGCTCCACAACACTATCGTGCAAACGACGGCTCCGCTCGAGCAGCTCGGTCGCGTCAACTCGGTCATGGGCTTTGGCAACATGTTCGCCGGCGTGGCCCCGCTGGCGATTGCCCCGTGGCTGGCGGCGACATTTGGCGTGCAGCAGACGCTCGTAGGGGCGGGCATGGTCGTGACGGCAATTCCCGCGACGTTGCTGCTATTTGGTCGTTGGCATTTGGATCGTGCCGCAAAGCAGTAAAAACCATCACAACATTCGATGAAAATCGCGATTTTGCCGAATAACGTCGAATGTTGCGATGGTTTACGTCCCGGCCATGCCATCCTGCGGGTCCGGCCACCACAAAGGGGCCAGGCACCTTTGTGGTGGTTTTGCGCCAAAGCGCCCCGTGTGCGCTTTGGTATACCATGAACGCCACTTCCAGATACACCCCACACCGCCGCACAACCCAGAAAGGCCCCCATGGACACCACCTTCAGCCACATCAAAGCCGTGTTCTGCGATATCGACGGCACGCTGCTCACGAGCCAGCACACGGTGTCCCCGCGCACCGTGGCGGCGATCCGCGCCCTGCGCGAGCGCGGCGTACTCTTTGGCCTGTGCACCGGGCGCGACGCCCAAGCGACCGAGGCCATATACGAGCTCTGGGGCATCGAAGGTCTGGTGGACGTGCTCGTGGGTTGCGGTGGCGCCGAGGTCATCGACCGCGCGCACGACATCAACGAGCTGAGCTACCGGCTACCAGGCGAGACCATCGCGCGCATCTGCGAGCACATGGCAGGCCTGCCGGCAACGCCCGTTTGCCCTCGGGATGGCGTGCTCTATGTGCCCGAGAGCAATGCATGTGTCGAGCACCTGTCGCGCGTCGACGGTGTGCCCTACAAGGTGGTCGACTTTGCCGAGTTTTTGCGCGAGCCGCAGACTAAGGTGATGTTTACCATGGCGCCCGAGGCGATGCCGCAGGTCATCGAGCGGGCGTCGACATTTGCCGATGACACCGTTAAAGCGGCGGCTCTGCAAACCACGCAGCGACTCTACGAATTCATGGATCCGCGCGTGTCCAAGACGCGCGGCCTTGTGCGCGTGGCGGAGCTCAACGACATGGAGCTCCAGAACATCTGCGTGTTTGGCGATGCCGATAACGACACCTGCATGGTGGCCGACGCCGGCGTGGGCGTGGCTATGGCAAACGGCAGCGACGCTACCCGTGCCGCCGCCGACTTTGTAACCGCGAGCAACGACGAAGACGGCATCGCGATCTTTATCGAGGAACATCTGCTGTAGCGCTAGGGCAGAATCACCACAAAGGGGACAGGTGCCTTTGTGGCGGCCTCAGGCGATTTGGGCGAATTGATGCCTAAAATCTGCGCACAAAATCAAATATGATTGTCTGAACATCACGCTTCTAACCACCGATGGGTTAAAGATATTCTCATCGGTTTAGTAAGGTATTCCTGCTGGCTAATGACCTACCGCTCACGGTCGATTTTCGACCGTGAGCGGGATGTTTGCTCTTGAGCAAAATGTTGTGCAAATAAATCTAATGCCATTAAAAAATGATAGTCAACTAAATTACCAGCAGAAACCAAAAATAGATAGCGAATAAACGAAGGCAAATCTGAGTAAATGTCAAGAGAATTGAGAACTTGCTACAAAAATGCCGGTTTTGTTGCTCATATGTTTAAACAATAGTTACAATAACTTTACTAAACGAGTGCAATTACAGATTGCGCAGATACGTTTGATAGTGAAAGAGCAAGATCGCGGTCTCTTGGGGAGGAGACATCGATGAAAGCAAATTCAGACAAATCTAAGCAGAGTAATAAAGCGACGCGCCGTGTACTGGCAGGCGTTTTGTGCGGAGCCTCCGTTTTGAGCTTGGTACTGTCGCTCGTCATGCCCCCGATCTCGCAGGCCATTGCCAACGATGCCCAGACGGTTTCTACCGAGGAAACTGTGACGGTGGATTCCTCAAGTGAGTCTGCTGACGTAGACAACACTACTAACGGGGATGCCGAAAGGCAGGATAACAACGACGTCAAGAATGACGAAGCCTCTGGCGACGCTGGTGCGGCGAGCCTGTTGTCCGATGACGCAGGGGTTGAGGATGCTGTACAGCCTGCGGATGACAGTGCTAATGATGAGGGCGATATTGCTCTAGCTGTGGAAGACGCGGACGGATATACGCAGATTAATACAGCACAGGACCTCTACGATTACCTTCAAAATGATAAAAAAACCGGCAAGTTTCGCCTGAATGCCGATGTCGAGTGTGCAAGTGACATTACGTTGGGCGCAGGTGAGGTGACCTTAGATTTAAATGGTCACAAGATTAAGCATAATGGCACCGAATCAGGTCGCAACAACATGCCCATGTTCAATGTGCCTGCGGGCGCGACGCTCACGATTGAGGATTTGAATCCAGGAGTCGACAGTGAGTGCAAGCAGGACTTCGACAAATTCGGGAACCTTGCTACGCTCGATTACGACGGCAACGGTACGCCCAACAAGCTCACGTACTACGTGACCAAGTCAACTCCGAATGGCACTGCTACCACTGAGACGCTCTACAAGCACGAGGTCAGCATCAGCGGCGCCATCGTGGGCACCGCTGCTCACTCTACGATGAAGCTCATCAACGTCTGTGGCGGTACGTTTAACCTTCAAAGCGGCGTGCTGACCACGAATCAGGACGCAAATGTTCGCCACCTGATTTATGCCGATAACGGCTCTACCGTCAACATGAGTGGCGGATACGTTTGTGGTGCTTTTATGGGCCGCGATGGTGCTGGTGCCGGAATTCATGTTGAGGGCTCAACCCTGGAGATCTCTGGCGGCGTAATTGCTGGTAACTATGCCCCCAGTGGCGGCGGCGTTTATGCCCGGAATTCTACGGTACACATGGTTGGCGGTATTATCTCCGGTAACGGTACAAATAATTCTCAAAGCGGTTTTGGCGCGGGAATTTGTGCTGAGAACTCTAATGTGGCCATTACGGATGGTCACATTACTAACAACAAATATCAGCACTACGATGATAGTCACAAGGGTAACGGTTGCCACGGTGGTGGCGGCATTGCTGCTTTCAATGGCGGCAGTCTCGCAATTGCAGGCGGTTACATCACGGGCAACTACTCTGCCGAGGCTGGCGGCGGCGTTTATGCTGGCGCTTGGAATAGTGCTCTTTCCGGGTTTACGTTTTCTGGTGGAACCATAGCTAGCAACGTGGCGCAAAACTCGGAGGGCGGCGGTATCCGTATCTCTGCGCCTACCGTTGGTGTGTTTGAAGTGCCGAAAGGTTCACACGCTTATATCACTAACAATACGACCAATACCACCAACGACTGGGGTGGCGGCGGCGTGTTCGTTCAGGGTAGCAGTGAACAAGGCATTAAATCGGCGAGCCTCAATATATATAACGCGCTGATTACCAACAATCATGCCAATGGCTTTGGCGGCGGGTTTGCCGCTTGCCCGACTGGTAAGACTGCCATTACCGATACCAATGGCATCGCGGTTTTCGGTAATACTGACGGTAAGCCTGACGGTAGTTATAACCGATCGGGCGGCACACACGAAAAGACCGATGACAAGGATTGGCTCCCTAACAACAAAGGCGGCGAAATAACTGAAGAGTTTAAAAAAGCCGGTCACCAGGATCTTTTTCTTATTCGCGATAGTACTAACGGTGAATACATCGCAGCCGTAACGGGTCAGATGCTTGGCGGCGGTGCTGCCAACTGGACGGGCACGATCGACAAAACACCAACGTCTATCGGCAAGTACGAGGGCGCCCAAGCTAAGTACAGGATTGGCCTTAAATCTAAGCCGATTCAGGAAGATAAAGATGCTGCTACCGCGGCTGCGTCCCTCTTCATCACGGGCAACAGATCCAACATTCACGGTGGCGGCATCATGACCAACGGCGACGTAATCGCTGGCTCCACCACGGAGGTGAACGTGTACCCCAAGATGAAGCTCAACGGCACTAAGGCGCTAACGGGTCGTGCGCTTAAAGACGGAGAGTTCAAGTTCCAGCTGCTCAAACGGGGTACAAACAAGCAGGATCCCTCGTTTGCCGATCACAAGCTGCAACTCAATGGCTGCACAAAAGTTGGCGATGGGGTCACGAATGATAGTGACGGCAACTTTGCCTTTAATCTGGGCGAGGTCTACTCCGATGGCTCGATTGTCTACTACCTCGTTGAGGACCCCGGTGACAATCCCGTTTCTGGCGTGACTTGCGACGAGACTATCTACAAGATTGAATTTGAAACAACGGTGGCCCAGACACAGAAGGTGCTGGACATTACTTACACCTACTACTCGGTTGGAAAAGTAAAGGTCACTAATCTCACCAAAGGGGACTCGATGGAGGTTACTCCGAGCGATGTCAGTAATGTGTCCGTTAATCTCACGAACGGTAAGATCTTTATTAATGATAAGACCTTTACTAATGCATACACAGCCAAGGGCTCTTGGACACCTCAGGTGACCAAGAAGGTCGACGGCGGCGAGATGAAGAGGTTCAAGTTCGAGCTGTATGCTGAGAATTCCGACAACACGGAGACACCCCCTCAGACCAAATATACTTCTGCTGAGTCGGGAAATTCTCAGACAGTAACGTTCGATCCGGTACCAATCGGTCCACTGGGCATCAATGATCTTACCAATGGCAAAGCAACGTTCACCTACTACATCCGTGAATGCGACGCCAGCGAGGCCGATGGCACCAAACACGAAGGCTACAAGAACGACACCAAGAGGTTCAAGGTCGTGGTAACGGCAACGGACAACGGTGACGGCACGCTGAAATGCACGCCGGTCTACTACGAGGTCGACGCCAACGATAATGTGAGCGCGAATTCAACCCCTAACCCCACCTTCACCAACACCTACTCAACCTCTTTGCCCCTTTCTGGTATGTCGGGCGTCACTCTGACGTACCTTGCCGGCGCGGCGGTGCTTTGCGCTGCTGCGGCCTGGATGCACATTCGTCGCAAGGCGAATGCGAAGGGGGGTAAGCGTCGTGAATAAGAAAGTTTGCTCCTTCCCGATCTTGTTTGCGCTGCTTGCCCTCCTGATCGGCACCTGCGCGGTTGTGTTCCCCGCTTCCGCGCAGGCCGCGCCGACCTCGACCGGTTCCATCACGGTGAGCGGCACCGTGGCGAGCAGCTACGACGCCTACCAGATCTTTAGCGCCAACGTCGTCGACGGCGACAGCGACGCCAAGATCGCCACCGACCTCGCCTGGGCAAGCGACGCCGTGCGCAACGCCGCGCTGCCTGTGCTGCACAGCGCCGGCATGCCCAATTCCCAGGCCACCGCGCAGGAAGCTGCCGAGTGGCTCAACACCGATTCCCACCTTACGAGCGCGCTGAGCGCACAGCTCGCTCGTTCCCTCCAGAGCTCTGGCGCCGTGTCCGTGGCCCTTAACGCGGGCACGACGGCCGAGCGGCCCTGCGGCTACTGGCTCATCGTCGCCAAAGACGACGCCATCTCCCAAAACGAGGCCGGCACCGCGCCGGTCATGGTCCTGGTCGGCGGCAGCGCCGTCACCGTCAAGCCCAAGGCCGCGACGCCCAAGGTGGCCAAGCACGTGCTGGAGGACAGCACCGCCGCCTGGCGGAAGGCCGCCGACGCCACGGTCGCCGACGACCTGTACTGGCGCCTTTCGGCCACGGTCCCGGCGGGCCTTGCCGCCTACGACACCTATACGGTGCGGTTCGTCGACACCATGAGCGCGGGGCTCGACCCCTCCAAGGTGGCCGCGAGCATGCGCGTGTACGTGGCGGTGGGCGCGGACGGTGGCTTTGACGCCGTCTCGGCCGACAAGGACGGCCGCGCCGGCACCGAGCCCGCGAAGGGCTGGACCGACATCACGGCCCAGTGCGCCACTAAGGTAGCGGCGGACGGCAAGACCTTCACCGTGCGCACCGGCGACCTGATCGCTGCGCTCGGCGGGGCCGACGCCTTCACCGCGGGCGCCCGCGTGGTCGCCGTGTACAATGCGCCGCTCAACAGCGCATGCAACCACGGCATCGCGAAGGGCAACCCCAACGAGGTCTACCTGCGCTACCCGCGCTCTCCCTTTGCCGACCAGTCCGGCGACGCCGGCTTCACCCGCACGCCGAGCGACGATGCGTGCGCCTACACCTGGGATCTCGCGCTTACCAAGCGCGGCAGCGACGGCGACAAGCCGCTTGCCGGGGCGGTCCTGAGCATCACCGACGACCGCGGCCGCACGCTGGCGGCCGACGGCACGTGGGATGCGGAGGGCAAGGCCACCGTCACCACGGGCGAGGACGGCCGCGTGACCGTCTCGGGCGTGGACTCGGGCAAGCTGGAGGTCCGCGAGCTCAAGGCGCCCAAGGGCTACACCGCCTTTGAGGGCACGCGCTCCGTGACGGTCAAGGCCGAGGGCCTGGACGTCGACCAGGTGGCCGCCGCCAAGCCCAAGCTCACCATCACGGCCGAGTCGCCCCTACGCGCCGACAGCGCGGACGGGTCGACGGGCAGCCTGGAGGCGTCGCTCATCAACACGCCCACCGGCACACCCCCTAGCATTACCACCGGAGGCTTTATGCCCTCGACTGGCGATATGGCAATGTACGCCGCGGCCGCCGCAGCGGTCGCCGGAGCCGCGCTCATCGTGGTCGCGCTCCTGGTCAAGCGGGGAGGTGGCAGCCATAAAGAGTAGCTGGCAGCCCCACAGAGAGCGGGGCGAGACGTAGCGAAGTAGATGCTAAGACACAGACAGACAGATTTAGATCAAATGGACTTCAAGCAGAAAGCAGAGGAAAAGAAGATGAGCATGAGCAAGAACATCGCACGCCTGGCAGTAACCGCCGGCCTCACAGCAGCGCTGAGCTTCGGCGGAGTCATGGCCCCGGTCACCATGGCGTTTGCTGCGGGTACGCCGAAGGTGGCCGAGAGCGGCAGCGTGACGATTAAGGAGGATACCTACAAGGATACGACCTTTAAGGGAATCAAAATTTTCTCGGCGAAGGTCACGCAAGACTGGAAGGATGATGGTACCTGGGACTCCACTGCGGAGAAGACGCTTTCCGATATCGAATGGGCAAGTGATCCCGTAATGAGCGCAGTGACTACGGCATTTAATAACGATGATCCCAAGCCTGTTGACTTGCCGACTGGCAAAGATGCTAAATCTGCTCAGGCGTGGGCCCAGTTCATCAAAAAGCACGGGTCCGATGCTGATGGGGGTAAAAACGTCAAGGCCGGAAGCGTGCTCGACAAGATCGCTGCTGCCGTTGAGAAGGCGAACATTCCTGAAGGCAATAACGGCTGGCTAAATGCTGACAACACCGGTTCTTTTAGTAACTTGGCTACTGGTTACTGGCTCTTCGTGACTAAGAGTGTCGGCGAGAATGCTAATGCTGAAAAGGGTAACACGGATACCTTCAGTTCGCCCATTTTCGCCGTTGTTGGCGGTTCCGCTGAGAACTTAACTCCCAAGAAGCAGGTCCCCACTGTGACCAAGGCCGTCAGGGACGACAAGGATGGCAGCACCTTCGGTACCGATGTGTTCAAAAATCCCAACATGGCTGCAGACTCCCGAATGGACCAGTTTATCGACTATCAGCTCGTTGGCACCGTTGCGGGGAACATCAACACTTACAGCACCTACAGGTACACCTTCACGGATAATCTTCCCAAATCCATGACGCCTCGTCTTGGGGCTGACGGCAAGACGCCAGTTGTTACGGTCAAAATTGGCAATACCGAGGTTAAGACCGGCTACACTGCCAAGTACGATAACGACACGCTGACTGTCGACTTCCTTAATCTCAAGAATTGCATGGCTGAGGGTGAAACTCCTATCTCGCTGGATGGCAACTCTAAGGTGACCGTTGAGTACCAGGCCAAGCTCGACTCTAGCAAGGTTTGCAATGCTGACGGTTCGCTCAATTCAGAATTCAGCAGTTTGCTCGGTACCGCACAGACGAATACGGTTAAGCTTACCTACTCCAACAACCCGCACGGTGAAGGTGAAGGCACTACGGTTGACCATCCTGCTTATGACTACACCTATGGTATCGATGTTACCAAGGTCGGTAGCGACAAGGATGGAGACGGTAACCTCAAGACGCTCAAAGATGTTGAGTTCACCTTGCAGGAGGTTGTTAACGGCAACGCTGAGAAGCAATTCATCGACGCCCGGGGTGTAAAGCACAGCGACGCCAAGGAAGCCACGCTCAAGACGACGAACGAAGGCAAGATCAACGTTGTCGGTCTCGACGAGGGCACCTACATCCTCAAAGAGGTTAAGCCTGCTCCTGGTTACAATAACTCCGCCAAGGACGGTGTCACCTTTACTATCAAACGTGACAGTAACGATCAGCTCTATCAGGCTGGTCAAAGTGTTACTCCGAGTACGGAGTCTGTAATCAGTGCAGCATCTGGCGTTGTGAAGGATGGCACGGCCGCCGCAGCTACCGGTAAGCTCAGCTTCACCATTATCGACCAGAAGGGCTCCAACCTCCCGCTCACCGGTCTCAACGGCGTGACCTTCACTTGGATCGCTGGTGGCGCGGTGCTGTGCATCGGCGTGGCGCACCTCATCCGCAGCCGTAAGCAGGCCGAGGAGTCCGAGCAGGAGTAACGCTCGTTCACCCATCCCCTTGGCAGGTGGGATGTGATGGCCATGAGACTTGCGGACACTTTTCTCGTCCATCCACGTTCTTGCTTTGCCATTCTCTTTTCGGGGCAGACTCCGCGCTGGAGTCTGCCCCGTTTTTTTGGATAACGCAGCCAGCCTCCATCGCTTGTATGATCGAGTGTATGATTAGCGAACAGATGTTTGCAAATATTGCGTTTACCAGCTGTAAGTGCGAGTGCTCGCAGTAAAATACCCTTGCGACGCATCCCGTGCGCGGGCGGCCGACGACTCGATCGGAGGTCCCCAAATGCTGAAATTCCTTAACGCGCTCGCCGCCCTCGCGGCGGTGGGCACGTTCGTCATCGCGTTTCTTGACTCGTATGAGGTTCGGTTTAAGGTCCGTAGGCGCACGCGCGGTGCGGACGGTAGAAGGCATTTGCGCCGCAACAAGCGCAAATAAGAATGCCCGGGGGTCGGATCCCGGGCATTTAACAAAACCAGAAAACTAGGCCGCCCGCGCTCCCAAACATTTACGCGGGGTGCGTCGTTTTCTACTGACATTGTATCCCGAATCGCCCCGCCGATCCGGGACATTTTGAAAACTCAAATGCTGGCTTATCCTCGACTGGACGGTGCAGTCTAGCTGCGTTGCCAGCCGCGGAAGCTCGCTAATCGGCTATTATTTGTTTAGACAACTTGAGTTGTAGAGGAGTGACCGGCGATGGTGCAGGGCGCCAAACATATGAAGAGCAATAAAGCCGCGGCCAACGGCGGCTCAAGCCCTCAGCCCAAACCTCAACCAAAGCCCAAGCGCCGTCGCAAGCGGCTGCCGCGCTGGGCCGATCGGCTCATCACCATCGTCATAATCCTTATTGGCGTGGGCCTTATGACCTGGCCGTGGATCTTGGACCGGCTCGAGGCCTCGGGCGTGTTCAACCAGATCAGCACGGTGTCCAGCACCGTGGACGCGCTGTCTGCTGAGGAGCGCGAGCGCATCCTGCTCCAGGCGCGCTCCTTTAACGAGCAGCTGGCGGGCGAGGCCACCGAGCTCCCCGCCGACCAGATCGAGCCTTACGCCCAGCAGCTCATCTTTGACCGCGACCCCATGATGAGCTGGGTCGAAATCCCCTCCATCGACGTGAGCATGCCTATCTACCACGGCACGAGCGAGGAGGTCCTCATGGCGGGCGTCGGCCACCTGGAGGGCACGAGCCTGCCGGTGGGCGGCACCTCGACGCATTGCGTGCTCACCGCGCACTCGGGCATGCGCAACCTGAGTATGTTCGACGACATCCATTCGCTGGAGCCCGGCGACCTGGTGCTGCTGCACACCATGAGCAAGACGCTCGCCTACAAGATGGTGGACTCCGAGGTGGTGCTGCCCGAGGAGATGGAGTCGCTGACCATCGAACCGGGCGCCGACAAGGTGACGCTCGTCACCTGCACCCCCTATGGCGTAAACGACCATCGCCTGCTGGTGCACTGCGTGCGCACCAAGTACAGCAAGAAGGACGTCGACAAGCAAAAGTCGCTGGCTGGTCGCCACTGGGGTAAGCGCGAGTTTGCCGTGCTTATCGTGGTCGTGGCCATTGTGCTGTTGCTGCTGGACATCGTGATCCACGCGGTCCGCAAACGTCGCAAGACCAAAGCCTCGGCATAGGACACCGTTTAGAACCACCACAATGGGGACAGGAACCTTTGTGGTGGTCGGGGCTTCCAAACCATCACAACATTCGATGAAAATCGCGATTTTGAAGAAAAGCGTCGAATGTTGTGATGGTTTTCGTTGCGGGCGAGACGGTTTTCGCTGTGGACGGTGCGGTTTCGCTGCAGTACCGACAGCCCGCCGCCTGCCAACCCGCCGCCCTCGTTACGTTTTCGCTGCATTTGGGTAAAGCGCCTGCTCCAAGCCGGCGTTGCCCTGTATACTAGAGCGGTTTAACTGTTATGCGGAAGGGAGCGCCTATGGCACTCAGCGAGAAAGACGTGCGCGGCATCGCCGAGTACGCAAAGATCGCACTGACCGATGACGAGCTCACCCAGATGACGTCCTACATGAACGACGCCGTCCAGATGCTCGAGCCCGTCCTGCAATATGACTTGCCCGACGTGGAGCCCACGTTCCATCCTATCGGAAGCCTGTCCAACGTGATGGGCGATGACCTGCGCGAGCCCGAGCGCGACCTGCCGCTCGACGTCGCGCTCGAAAACGCCGGCAGCGCGCGCGACCGCTACTTCCGCGTGCCGTCCATTTTGGGAGAGGGGGAGAGCGAGTAATGGCTCAGAGCTTCGATTCCCTTACCGCCGCCCAGATTGCCGCGGGCGTTGCCGCCGGCGACTTTACCGCTACCGAGGTGGCCCAGGCCTCCCTTGCCGCTATCGAGGCGCGCGAGGGCGGGGTCCAGGCATTCCTGCAGGTGGCGCCCGAGCTTGCGCTCGAGGCCGCCGCGCGCGTGGATGCCGACCGTGCCGCAGGCAAGCCGCTGCCCCCGCTTGCGGGCGTGCCGCTGGCCATCAAGGACAACATGAACCTTGTGGGCACGCGTACCACCTGCGCTTCCCGCATGCTCGAGAACTACCAGAGCGTCTACACCGCCACCTGCGTCCAGCGCATGCTCGATGCCGGCTGCCTGCCTATGGGCAAGGCCAACATGGACGAGTTTGCCTTTGGTAGCTCCACCGAGAGCTCGGCGTTCCACCGCACCAACAACCCCTGGGATACCGAGCGCGTGCCCGGCGGCTCTTCGGGCGGTTCCGCTGCCGCCGTCGCCGCGGGCGAGGTTGCGCTCTCGCTGGGCTCGGATACCGGCGGCTCCATTCGCCAGCCGGCGTCGCTGTGCGGCGTGGTGGGCTTTAAGCCCACGTATGGCGCCGTGAGCCGTTACGGCGTGGTTGCCTTTGGCTCGTCGCTCGACCAGGTGGGCCCCTTTGGCCGCACGGTCGAGGATGTCGCGCTGGCTATGAACGCGCTTACCGGCGCGGGCCACGATCCGTACGACTGCACCAGCCAGGATTGCGCCGTCGACTTTACCGAGCATCTCAACGACAGCATCGAGGGCAAGCGCGTGGGCATCATCCCTGCGTTTATGGAGGCCGAGGGCTTGACGCCCGAGGTCAAGGCCGCTGTTCAGCGCGCCGCCCAGGAGCTGCAGAACCAGGGTGCTGAGCTGGTCGAGGTCGACCTGCCGCACCTAGACGCCGCCATCGCCGCCTACTACGTCATCGGCCCGGCCGAGGCGTTCTCCAACCTGGCCCGCTTCGACGGCATTCGCTACGGCTATCAGGAGGAGGGCTGCGCCAACCTGTCCGACCAGAGCTCGCTGTCGCGCGCCCACGGCTTTGGTGCCGAGGCCAAGCGCCGTCAGATGCTCGGCGCCTACCTGCTGAGCTCGGGCGTGTACGACAAGTACTACTACGCTGCGCAAAAGGCCCGCACGCTCATCACGCGGGACTACGACGCCGCATATGCCAAGGTGGACACCATCCTCATGCCCGCCTCGCCGCGCACGGCCTTTAAGTTTGGCGAGATCAGCGACCCTACGCAGATGTACCTCTCCGACCTGTACACCATCTCGCTCAACATTTGCGGCAACGGTGGCATCTCGGTGCCGCTGGGCCTGGGCGAGGATACTCAGCTGCCTGTTTCTGCCCAGCTGGTGGGTCCGGCGTTTAAGGACCGTCAGCTGCTCACGTTTGCCCGCGCCCTGGAGCGCGGCTTTGCCGATGCCGCCACGGGTGCGCCCGCGCTTTCCGTCGCGCCCGATTTTGCCGGGAAGGGAGGCGAGCTGTAATGAAGGAGCTTTCCGAGGTCCTGCAGGATTGGGAGGCCGTGATCGGCCTGGAGATCCATACCGAGCTCACCGCACTCGATACTAAGATGTTCTGCAACTGCAAGCTCAGCCACGATGACGAGCCCAACGCCAACGTGTGCCCGGTGTGCCTGGGCCTGCCCGGCGCCCTGCCGGTTCCCAACAAGCGCGCCATCGAGAGCATCGTCAAGGCCGGTCTCGCCACCAACTGCGAGATCCAGCGCCACTCGATGTTCTACCGCAAGCACTACTTCTATCCCGACATGGCCAAGAACTTCCAGACCACGCAGGGTCCGGTCGCCTTTGCCATGTACGGTCACCTGGATCTGGACGTGACCGGTCGCGGTGCCGCCGAGCGCCCCGATTGCGCGTTTGGCGAGGCCGAGGCTCAGAGCCTGGCGAGCGCCTCGGCCAACGCCGAGGGCCTGTCCACGTCCATGACGTCGACCATGCGCGAGGGCAATCAGCACGCCGGCCATCTGGCCAGCTATGACGCGTCCAACCTGCAGATGCCCGAGCGTCGCGAGGACGGTTCCTACACGGTGCCTATCCGCATCCTGCGCATCCACATGGAGGAGGATGCCGCCAAGATGGTGCACGTGGGCGGTGCCGAGGGCCGCATTACCGCCGCGGCCGAGTCGCTCGTCGACTACAACCGCTGCGGCACGCCTTTGATTGAGCTCGTGACTGAGCCCGATCTGCGCACGCCCGAGGAAGCGCGCCTGTTTATGGAAAAGCTCCGTCGCATCTTTGTGACGCTGGGCATTTCGGACTGCTCCATGGAGAAGGGTTCCATGCGCTGCGACGGCAACGTGTCGCTGCGCCGCCGCGGCGAGACCAAGCTGGGCACCAAGACTGAGCTCAAGAACCTCAACTCGTTCAAGAGCCTGCACGATGGCCTTGCCTACGAGATCTGCCGCCAGGCCGAGGTGCTCGAGGAAGGCGGCATCATCTATCAGGAGACCCGCCACTGGGAGCCCAGCCGCAAGCGCACCGTGGTCATGCGCGTTAAGGAGACGGCCGACGACTACCGTCTGTTCCCCGACCCCGACCTGGCTCCGTTCGATCTGGACGACGAGTTCATCGACCGCTGCCGTGGCGAGATTCCCGAGCTGCCCGATGCCAAGCGCGTCCGTTTTGAGGCCGACTTTGGCATTAAGGCGGCCGATGCCGAGCAGATCGCCGGCGATCCGGAGTTTGCCGACTTCTTTGAGGCTGCCGCTGCCGGTATGGCTGGCAAGGAGGCCCAGACGGTCGCAAACCTGCTGGTGAACGAGATGATTGCCTACCTGAAGGGCGCGGGTGTGTTGCTCGCCGAGTCCGGCATCGCGCCGGCTCAGGTGGCAGCTCTTGCCAAGCTGCTGGCGACCGATGCCATCAGCTCCAACCAGGCGCACGAGGTCTTTGAGGCCATGGCCCAGACCGGCGACGACCCCAACAAGATCGTCGACGAGCGCGGCATGCGTCAGGTGAGCGATGCCGGTGCGCTGCAGCCGATCGTGGACGAGGTGCTGGCTAACTGTGCCAATCAGGCTCAGCAGTATCGTGACGGCAACCAGAAGGTCATTGGCTTTTTGGTGGGCCAGTGCATGAAGGCGAGCCGCGGCAAGGGCAACCCGAAGCTCTTCAACGAGTTGCTGAGAACGTCGCTCTCGTAAACGGGAACCCGGGAGCCCCGGCAGAGCGGGTGCTTCCTCAAAATTTCGAACAGTCCTGCGCAAGACGAAGGCCACATTTAGTGGCCTTCTTTGCGTGCGGAACTCATTTTGAGCAAGCACCCGCCCTGCCGGGGCTCCCGGGTTCTGCAACGACTCGGCCGTTCGGGTCAGGTAGGCTGAATGGAATTTGGTGAATGAGGGCGCCGTTGGCGCCCTCATTCTTTATGGATGTTGAAAACGAAGGTGAATACTTTTCCGCGAAGTGAACGATCTATTTTGGACCCCTGAAACATCAACACTTTTCTGGCTCGGTTTCCTGCGGTTTTGTCGAGTTTTCCCTGCGGTTTTGCTGCGAAAAAATGCGGATGCTTCGGGGGCCCAATTTTGCTCGTTCACTTCGCGGAAAACCATTCACCCTCAATTTGCTGGAGAGGAGAGGGCCTCCTCTTTGGCGTCACGGATGTGCATCGCGGCGGGCGGATTGCCAGAAGCCGGCTGTTCCGCAGCTTAAGATTTCCAAAAAGTTAACCTTTGTTGACCTCAATAGTTAGATAAACTAAACTATTTTCCAAAAGTGTGCTCGAGCAAACTTGTTTACTCGAGTGCTGAGGCACCGTGCCGCGTCCAATGCGGCAAAAGGGAGAAGCAACATGAAGAAGTCGACGTTCAACACCCTGCTTGTCGGTGGCGGTTTTCTGCTTGGTACGGTCGGCATCAAGCTGCTCACCAGCGCTCCGGTAAAGAATGCCTGCGTGCAGGGCATTGCGTGCGGCATGCGCATCAAGAACTGCTACCAGGACATGGTCGAGCAGGCCAAGGCTAATGTCGACGACATGGTTGCCGAGGCTGCCTACATCACCCAGAGCGAGGCCGCTGCTGACGAGGCAGCTGAGTAACGCTCCCAGGCACAAACTATGAGATTCTCGATTATTAGCGAGATCCCCGGCAGGACCCGTCTTCAATTGGCGGGTCCTGTGCCAGAGAGCGATCTCGATGCACTTCTTAAGCTCAGCGGCGATATCGACGGCGTGCACAAGGTGCGCGTTTATGGCCGTATTGGCCAGATGGCGCTGGAGTACGACGAGCCGCGCCGTGCAAGCGTGCTCGACGCCTTGGGCGCACTCGATGCTCAAGCTATCGCCGATGCCAAGTCGGGCTACGTGATGCAACTCGAGCCGCGCAAGCACAAACTCGTTATGGACCTGGCGACACTCGTCGGTGCCCACTACGCGCGCCGCTGGTTCCTACCTACGCCGCTGCGTGTCATCTTTGTCGTGGCCGGTTACATGGCATTTTTGCGCGCTGCCCTTCATGAGCTGGCGCAGCCGCGCCTGACCGTTCCTGTGCTCGACGCTTCGGCCATCGGCATTTCGTTCGTCAAACGTGATGTCGACACCGCGGGTCAGACGATGTTCCTGCTCAACGTGGGCGAGCTGCTCGAGGACTACACCCGCGCCATGAGCGAAAACGAGCTCATCAACTCGCTGCTCGATGTGCCCGACAAGGCGCAAAAGGTCGTCGGCGACACCGAGGTAAGCGTTGCCGCGACCGAGCTTGAGCCCGGCGACTTGGTAGCCGTTCGCACCGGCATGTCTATCTGCATCGACGGCGTGGTCGAGCAGGGGAGCGCCATGGTCAACCAGGCGACCCTGACCGGCGAGCCGCTTGCCGTCGAGCGCAGCGCGGGCGACGACGTGTTCGCCGGTACCGTCGTGGAAGACGGCAGCATCCTGGTGCGCGTGCGCGCCAATACGGCGCAAACCAAACTGCGCTCAATCGTCTCGCTCGTGCAGACGGCCGACTCGCTCAAGTCCGAGGGCCAGTCGCATATGGAGGACCTTGCCAACAAGATCGTCCCGTGGAACTTCCTGCTCGCGGGCCTGGTCGCGCTTACCACCCGCAGCCTCATCAAGACCTCAGCGGCGTTGATGGTCGACTACTCGTGCGCACTCAAGCTCACGGGTTCCGTTGCCGTCATGACTGCCATGAGCGATGCTGCCAAGATGGGTGTTATGGTCAAGGGCGCTAAGTACTTTGAGTCGTTTGCCAAGGCCGATACCATTGTCTTTGACAAGACCGGTACGCTGACCGAGGCCCAGCCGCGCCTAGCTTGCGTGCTCACGACCGACGGCTGGAGCGAGGACGAGGTCCTGCGCCTTTCTGCCTGCCTGGAGGAGCATTTCCCGCATCCGGTGGCGCGTGCTGTGGTCAACGCTGCCCGCGAGCGAGGGCTCGAGCACCGCGAGCGTCACGCTGCGGTCGAGTATATTGTGGCGCACGGCATCGCTTCGTCCATCGAAGGGCGTCGCGCGATTATCGGCTCGGCACACTTTGTGTTTGAGGACGAGAGCGCGCAGCTCGATTCCGACATTAAGGAGCGCATTGAGTCCCAGATGCAGGGCCTGTCGCCGCTGTATCTGGCGGTCGACGGCAAGGTCGTCGGCGTGCTCGGCATCGAGGATCCGCTCAAGCCCGGGGTTCGTGAGGCAATCGCCGACCTGCATGCGTTGGGCGTTAAGCACGTGGTCATGCTCACGGGCGACTCGGAGCGCACGGCCGAGCGCATTGCGCGCGAGGCGGGTGTCGACGAGTTTAAGGCCGAGCTGCTGCCCGAGGACAAGTACGCGTATGTGGAGCGCATTAAGAGCGAGGGGCGCCATGTTGCCATGGTGGGCGACGGCGTCAACGACTCACCGGCGCTGGGCCTGGCCGATGTGGGTCTGGCCATGGGTGGCGGAAGCGACATCGCCAAGGAGGTCGCCGATATCATCCTGACCGATACAGATCTCGCCGCAATCGTGCGCCTGCGCCGCATGAGCCAGGGGCTTATCGACCGTCTGACGAGTTCGTATTCAAGGGTGATGCTCACCAACTCGGCGCTATTGGCATTGGGTATTACCGGCATGATCACTCCGCAGACGTCGTCACTACTGCACAACGGCTCAACGATCGCCTACAGCCTGAGCAACGCGAAAGCATATCTGCGCTAGCACTTTTACTTTAGTTTTCGGCCTGCATTTGGGCGGTGTTGCAGCCGCCAGAATGCAGGCCTTTTGCGTTTGACCATGTGCTAGCAGCAATATATAGTTGTGCTAGCTAAGATAGCAGAAGTCGAAGGTGAGGTTGAGATGGGTGCTGTTGGCGGCATGGCGCAGGTGAACGTTCGCGTGGATCGCCAGGTCAAGAACCGTGCCGAGGAAGCGCTGCGGCTTTCGGGCGGGTCACTGCCCGAGCTCATCAAAAAGGTGGTGGCCAAGGTCGCGCAGGGTGGCGG
>CABSNH010000014.1 GCA_902478985.1 uncultured Collinsella sp. | reverse complement strand
CGTGGGCTCGGAGATGTGTATAAGAGACAGTGTGACGAGTTCTACGGGTGACGTGAGCTTTCCGCACCCGCAGGCAGACCTTGCCAAGATGGTCGCCACGGTGCGCGCCAACGCCGACGAGTGGCATGTCAATCCCAAGCGCGTGTGCGTCGTGGGCTTCTCGGCGGGCGGCATGATCTGCGCCTCGCTGGCAACGCAGTGGAAGACTGGTCCCTTCGCGGGCCTGGCAGGGGCGCGTCCGGACGACATTCGTCCCGATGCCGTGGTGCTGGGCTATCCGCTGCTCGACTTTGCCTATGTGCGCGACATGCAGACGCGCGACCCGCGCATCGACCTGCGCGTGCCAAAGACGGGCGGCAAGACGGGGCGCGATCTGCTCAACGACTACCTGTCGATGGTGACGGGTGGCGAGGCAACTGACGAGCACCTGGCCGATATCTGCCCCACCACACATGTTTCGCATCAGATGCCGCCGACCTTTGTGTGGGGCGTGTCCGACGATAAGACGGCGCCGATCGCGCAGGTCTACCCGTTTGCGCAGCGCATGGCCGAGGAGGGCGTTGCATGCGAGATGCACGTCTTCGACCAGGGTGGTCACGGCCTTTCGCTCGGCAACGCCAACACCGCGGTCGACAACGAGGACAAGCAGGTGGCGGTCCGTCCCTGGATCCGCCTAGCCTTCCGCTTCCTGGAGCGCCATCTGTAAGAGTCCCGGCATCCAAGCCCTTCAATAACTTGCGGTGAAATAGTTCCTATCTGGGGCATCAACCAGCCCATCCAGGAACTATTCCACCGCAACTTCGTTTTTGATGCCCCGTCCGGAAACTGCGCCCCAGTTTTGCCTTTCAAGGTGGGACGCAGTTTCCCATAGGGCCTCGACTGGGAAAGCGCGTCCCGTTTCGAGCGGGGATTCCGGGATGCATTTTCCGTAAGAGGTCTGTTTGGGAAACCATATCCCGTTTCGAGCCGGAATTCTGGGATGTAGTTTCCCCGAGAGGCCTCATCGGGAAACTATGGCCCTGAACTCTCCTGCCTGTCCCCATTGCGCCAATTTGCTGATTGAACATCGTTGTGTGTTCGCGCTATCATGCATGGTTAAATTGGTTAGCCGTGGCAAACGGTTAGCCAAGGTGAACATAAATGCAACGCCCTGTGGGCGCCGGGGGAGGAACACGGACGTGAAGCTCGATACACTCGAGATTGGAAAGGACGCCGTTGTCGCATCGGTGGCATCGGACGATCAGGCACTCCGACAGCATATTTTGGACATGGGCCTAACGCCGGGCACCGAAGTCACCATGATGAAGTACGCCCCCATGGGTGACCCGCTCGAGATCCGCCTGCGTGGCTACGAGTTGACACTGCGCAAGGACGATGCCGCTCGCATCGAGCTCGTGGGTATTCACGACACCGATACCGGCCCGCGCGCTAACGCCGCAATCGGCACGACGGAGCATCCGGCTCTGGGCGAGGGGACGTATTCGCCCCGTGCGGCAAAGACGGCCGTGCCCGAGGGCGCGCCGCTGCACTTTGCCCTCGCCGGCAACCAAAACTGCGGCAAGACCACGTTATTCAACCAGCTGACGGGCTCCAACCAGCACGTCGGTAACTTTCCCGGCGTGACGGTCGACCGCAAAGATGGCACCATCCGTAATCATCCCGAGGCGAGCGTTACCGACCTGCCTGGCATTTACTCCCTGTCGCCGTACACAGGCGAAGAGGTCGTGAGCCGTCAGTTCATCCTTGACGAGCGCCCGGACGCCATCATCGACATCATTGACGCCACCAACATCGAGCGTAACCTGTACCTGACACTGCAGCTCATGGAGCTTGACCGTCCTATGGTCATCGCGCTCAACATGATGGACGAGGTGACGACCAACGGCGGTGCCATTGACGTTAACCTGCTCGAGAGCCTGTTGGGCGTGCCCGTTGTCCCCATTAGCGCTGCCCGCAACGAGGGCATCGGCGAGCTGGTGGACCACGCCCTGCACGTGGCGCGGTTCCGCGAGCGCCCTGGTCGCCTGGACTTTTGCGCGCCCGACGGTCCGGACGGCGGTGCGCTGCATCGCTGCATCCACGGTATTGCTAACCTGATCGAGGACCATGCCGTGACGGCGCACATCCCGGTGCGCTTTGCGGCGACCAAGCTGGTTGAGGGCGACGAGCTGGTGACCGAGGCGCTTCACCTGGATCGCAACGAGCTCGACGCTATCGAGCACATCATCACCCAGATGGAGGGCGAGGCCGGCACCGACCGCCTGTCTGCGCTGGCTGACATGCGCTTTAGCTTTATCGGCGACGTGTGCGGGCGTTGCGTCGTCAAGCCGCACGAGAGCCGCGAGCACGTGCGCTCCGTCAAGATTGACCGCATCCTGACAGGTCGTTACACAGCCATTCCGGCGTTTCTGCTGATCATGGGTCTCGTCTTTTGGCTGACGTTTGGCGTGATCGGCGCGGCGTTGCAGGGACTCATGGAGGACGGTATCGCTACCATCATCGCCTCGGCCGATGCGGGCCTCAAGGCGTTCGGTACCAACGACGTGGTGCGCTCGCTGGCTGTCGACGGCGTGCTTACGGGTGTGGGCAGCGTGCTGACCTTTCTGCCGATTATCGTCGTGCTCTTTTTGTTCCTCTCCATTCTGGAAGACTCCGGATACATGGCGCGCGTGGCCTTTGTCATGGATAAGGTGTTGCGTCGCTTTGGCCTGTCGGGCCGCAGTTTCGTGCCCATGCTCGTCGGTTTTGGCTGCACCGTGCCGGCTATCATGTCGACCCGTACGCTCCCATCCGAGCACGACCGCAAGATGACGGTCATGCTCACGCCGTTTATGAGCTGCTCAGCCAAGCTGCCGGTTTACGGCTTGCTGTGCGGGGCGTTTTTCCCGCAGGCGACGGTTCCCGCCATGGTCTCGCTCTATCTGATCGGTATCGTGGTCGGCTGCGTCGCGGCTTTGGTGCTCAACCGCACGGCATTTAAGGGCGACCCGGTGCCGTTTATCATGGAGCTCCCCAATTACCGCCTGCCGAGCGTCAAGACGACGGTGATGCTGGCATGGGATAAGGCCAAGGACTTCATCACCAAGGCCTTTACCATTATCTTTGCCGCGACCGTGGTCATCTGGTTCCTTCAGACGTTCGACATCCGCTTTAACGTGGTCGCCGACCAGTCGCAAAGCCTGCTTGCCGGTCTGGGTAGCATCATCGCGCCGGTGTTGGCCCCGCTCGGCTTTGGCGATTGGCGCGCCTCGACGGCGCTCGTCACGGGGCTCATTGCCAAGGAGAGCGTCATCTCGACGCTCACGGTGCTTTTGGGCGCAACGTCGCCCGCGGCGCTGTCGACCATGTTTTCGCCGTTTACCGCCTACGTGTTCTTGGTCTTTACGTTGCTGTACCCGCCTTGTGTGGCGGCAATCGGCGCCGTCAAGAGCGAGTTGGGCGCGCGCTATGCCGTGGCCGTATTCGCGTTTCAGGTCGCCGTTGCCTGGATCGTGGCGTTTGTCGTGCATTCGGCGGGCATATTGCTGGGGTTGGCTTAGTTATTTATTGACGGCGCAACCTCTGTGTATCGAATTGTTTCGGTCCCGTGTCCGTTACTGACGGATGCGGGACCGTTGCTATATAATCGCCTCCACTCAAAATGATTGGAGATGTTATATATGAGTCAGGCAAGACAAGACGGCATCACGCTCAGGCAGTGGCTCCCACTCGTCGGGCTCACCTGCTGTGCGTTCGTGTTCAACACGTCGGAGTTTATGCCCATCGGCCTTTTGACTGATATCGCCGCGTCGTTCTCGCTCACCGAGGCCCAGGCGGGCATCATGATCTCGGTCTATGCCTGGGGCGTCATGCTGCTGTCGCTGCCGCTCATGGTGTTCGCCTCGCGCTTTGAGTTCAAGCGGATGCTGCTGGGCGTGCTGGCCGTGTTCTCGCTCGGTCAGTTCCTGTCCGCTGTGGCGCCGACCTATCCCATCCTGGTCTGCGCGCGCCTGGTGGTCGCTTGCGCACATGCCGTGTTCTGGTCAGTCGCCTCGATTATGGCCTCGCGCCTGGTCGACACTCGCCACGGCGCGCTCGCCATCAGCATGATCGCCACGGGCTCGTCCATCGCGCAGATCTTTGGCCTGCCTCTCGGTCGCGCCATTGGCTTGGCCGTGGGCTGGCGCATGACGTTTGCCGTGGTCGGGGGCCTCTCAGCCATCGCGGTCGTCTACCAGGCAGCGGTGTTCCCGGCCATGCCGGCGGGTGAGCGCTTTACCGTCAAACAGCTGCCCGAGCTGCTCAAGAACCCGCTCCTCATCGCGCTCTACGCAGTCACGGTCTTCATGGCGACCGGCTATTACGCAAGCTACAGCTATATCGAGCCCTTCCTGGCGCAGGTCGCGCACGTCGATGCGGGCGCCATCACCATGACGCTGACGGCGTTTGGCTGTTCCGGCTTGGTGGGCAGCTGGCTGTTCAGCCGCCTGTTCGACGGGCACCGTTTTCCGTTCCTTGCTATCACGCTCTCCGGCGTGCCGGTGGCCCTGCTGCTCATGGGGCCGGCCGCATCGTCGCTCGTGACAGTGCTTGCCGTCTGCGCACTGTGGGGTTGCTGCGCCACGGCCTTTAACGTGGCGTTTCAGGCCGAGCTCATCAAGCACACGCCGGCAGATTCGTCGGCCGTCGCCATGTCGATCTTCTCGGGCCTGTTTAACCTCGGTATTGGCACGGGCACCGCAATCGGCGGCGCCGTGGTTTCGGGTCCCGGTATCGCTTGGATCGGCTTCGCGGGCGGGGCGATTGCCGTCGTGGGCGTCATCCTCGCCATCACGGTGATGTTCCCAGCCATACGCCGCGCAAAGCCCGTCGCCTAGCCACATCCTCCTCATCAGTTGCGGTGAAATACGGACTGCTGGGCCCAATAAACCCGGCAAACAGTCCCTATTCCACCGCAACTTATTTTGGGGGAGAGGATACAAGCTGGGCATACAATGGATGTCGTTGTGTTGAGCTTACCGGGAGGCTGTTATGTGGGCATACGAGACGACGTTCTATCAGATCTATCCGCTGGGCTTTTGCGGGGCTCCGCGCGAAAACGCCGCACCCGTTGCCGAGGATGAACTCGCCCAGGCTGCCAACGCCGCGCCCAACCCCGATGCTCCTATCATGAAAATCGCCCAATGGGCCGACTACCTGCAAGAACTCGGTATTGGCGCTGTGCTGATCAACCCTCCGCTCGAGTCTGATAGCCACGGCTACGATACGCGCAGCCTACGCCATATCGATCGACGCCTGGGTGGGGATGCCGACTTTGCCGCCGTGTGCGAGACGCTGCATGCCCACGGCATCCGCGTGGTACTCGACGCGGTCTTCAACCATGTGGGCCGTGGCTTTTGGGCCTTCCGCGATGTGCAGGAGCGTAAGTGGGACTCGCCGTACAAGGACTGGTTCCACATTAGCTTTGACGGCGACTCCTGCTATGGTGACGGCTTTTGGTACGAGGGCTGGGAAGGCCATTTTGAGCTTGTGAAGCTCAACCTGCAAAATCCCGCTGTGGTCGATTACCTGCTCGAGTCCGTGCGCCGTTGGGCCGATGTCTTTGGCGTCGACGGTCTGCGCCTGGACGTCGCCTACATGCTCGACCGCGATTTCATGCGTCGTCTGCATAGCTTTGCCCGTGAGCTCAAGCCCGACTTTGCGCTCATCGGCGAGACGCTCCACGGCGACTACAACCAGATCGTCAACGACGAGATGCTCGATTCCTGCACCAACTACGAGTGTTACAAGGGCCTTTACTCCAGCTTTAATTCGGTCAACATGTTCGAGATCGCCCACTCGCTGCATCGCCAGTTTGGCGGCGATCCGTGGTGCATCTACCGCGGCAAGCACCTGCTGTCGTTTGTCGACAACCACGATGTGCCGCGCCTGGCGAGCATCCTTACCGACAAGTTCTGCCTGCGTCCCGCCTACGGCATGCTCTTTGGCATGCCGGGCATCCCGTGCGTCTACTACGGCAGCGAGTGGGGAATTGCTGGCGAAAAGGGCGGCCCCGATGGCGACTGGGCGCTGCGCCCTGCGCTCGATGAGCCTGCGCCCAACGAGCTGACGGCGTTCATCACGCAGCTCGCACACCTTCGTTCGGCCGACGACGCGGCGGCCCGTGCTCTCAACTTCGGTGCCTATCGCAACGTGGTGATCCAGAATAAACAGCTGCTGTTCGAGCGCGCCTGCGACGATGCGACGGTGCTCGTGGCGGTCAATGCCGTGAACGAGCCCTATACCTTTGGTGCCGGCGAACTCAACGGCTCCTTCGTCGACCTGCTTGCCGACGGCGTGCCCACGGTCGAGCTGACGGGCTCCCTTGAGCTTGCGCCCTACGAAGTGCGCTATCTGTTGAGGGCCTAATTCATGACTGCGCCGGACGAGGGCTATCAGCATATTGAGCATGGGTTTGAGCCCGTGTTTGACGAGTGTTCGCGCGTTTTGGTGCTCGGATCGTTTCCCTCAGTGCTGTCGCGCGCCAATGCCTTTTATTACGGCAACCCTCAGAATCGCTTTTGGCGTGTGATGGCCACGTGCCTCGGTATGCCTGTGCCGCCCAACGAGGGCGATCCTTTGGCAAGCGGTGAGCCCGCGACGCTCGATGCCTCCATTGCCGCCAAGCGGGCCATGCTGCTGAACGGCGGCGTGGCCCTGTGGGATGCAATCGAGAGCTGCGACATTAAGGGCTCGAGCGACGCGAGCATCCGCAACGTTGTGCCGGCACATATCGAGCGCATTACCGATGCCGCGTCGATCGAGGTCGTTGTCTGTAACGGCGGTACGGCAGGGCGACTCTACAAACGCTACTTGCAAGATCGGACGGGGCTGCCTGCTATTGTCCTGCCCTCGACAAGTCCCGCCAATGCCGCCTGGCGCCTGGAGCGTCTTGTTGAGCGTTGGCACGAAGCCGTTGACTGGGCTGTTATTTAATTTAGATTTTTGTTTGAGCGTGGGCGCCCAGACGTTTCAGAACGCCTCGCCAGATCGGCGCGGGCACGGCTGGCTCGGCGCAAACCATGCCGTCGGCGTCGACGTTGGCGGCATTGCCGCCGCCAAGCCGCTGTGCATGCTCGACGGAACATCCCATGCGAACGGCGCCCACGAGCTTGTCCATGGCCTCAGAAAACGGTCGCCGCAAGAGTCCCATGCGCGGAGAGCGACGAAGCGCCGCAATGCCGCTGCCGGCGCAGATGGCAACGCCGCCACACCACAATTGGCCATGGCGCTCACATGCCTTGTGCAGGCGAACGGCGGTCCCACGCGCCTGCTCAGTGCCCTCTTGTGCGGCTCGAATCGCGACATAGACGCGCGTTCCCGTACCGCCAAAGCGCTCAAGCGCCTGCTCGATGGCTGTCAACGTCTCATCGTCAGCCACATCTTCAATGGCCAGCACGATGCCATCGGCAACGCTGCCGGCGTCATTTGCCTTCAAGTCGACCGGGCGGGGGAGTGCGGTGCCAGAAAGCTGAGCATAGGCGGCGATGGCATCCTGCAGGTCCCAGAGCAAAAAATCAAGATCGGCGCTATTGGGAATACTGATATACGCAACGGTGTGCAGTGTTTTTGGTACGTCGCCGCACGCGGTTGTCTCCATGCCATCTCCTTTCCGGCTCGTTTCCGTTTAGGTTACACCGTCTGGTGGCGCCCCGCCGCGCTATCCTAGTGCAACCCTTACGAAAGGAACGCCATGCGTCTGCCCATGAATACCTCGCTTGCCACGCTCAAGCCCTCCGGTATCCGCCGGATTAACGCGCTCGCCGCCCAGCATCCGGGGTGCATCGCGCTCGCGCTCGGCGAGCCCGATTTTCCCACGCCCGATGTGATTAGCGCCGAGGTGACCGCCGCACTGTACCGCGGTGACACGCACTATCCGCCCAACAACGGTCGCCCCGCCCTGCGTGAGGCGTTGTCTGCCTACATGGGGGGCGCGGGCCTTACGTTTTCGGCCGACGAGATCATTCTGACCGACGGCGCGACCGAGGCCCTGTCGGCAACATTCATGGCTATGCTCAACCCCGGCGACGAGGTCATTATCCCCACGCCGGCCTTTGGCCTGTACGAAAGCATCGTCGTGGCCAACCACGCCAAAGCAGTCTTTTTGGATACGGAGCCTGCGCAATTTCAGATTGACGAGGAAGCGCTTCGTGCCTGCGTGACACCGGCGACCAAGGCTATCGTCATCTGCTCGCCCAACAATCCTACGGGCTGTATCCTCAACGCGGCTTCGCTCGACGCCGTGGCACACGTGGCGGAGCAGGCGGGCATCTACGTGGTCTGCGACGACGTATACAACCGCCTGGTTTATGTGGATGGCTACGAGCGCTTTGCCCAGCGTCACCCGGAGCTGCGTGAGCAGACGGTCGTCATCGAGAGCTTCTCCAAGCCCTGGGCTATGACCGGCTGGCGCCTGGGCTGGCTCGCAGCGGCAACCCCCGTCATCGCCGAGATCGCAAAGGCCCACCAATACTTAGTATCGAGCGCCGTCTCCTTTGAGATGGACGCCGCGGCCCGAGCCCTCACCGTCGACCCAACCCCCATGCTCAAAGTCTACCGAGCCCGCCGCGAGCGCGTACTCGAAGCCTTAAACGCCATGGGCCTCGACGTAGTAGAGCCCGCAGGAGCCTTCTACACTTTCCCGAGCATCAAAAAGTTCGGCCTAACCAGCGAAGACTTCTGCATCAAAGCCATCAAAGAAGCAAACGTAGCCCTAGTCCCGGGAGACTGCTTCGGAACCGAAGGCCACATCCGCCTCAGCTACTGCGTCTCCGACAAAGACCTAGACGAAGGTCTCCGCCGCCTGTCCACCTTCATTTCAACCTTGTAGCCCTCAGGGATGCAACACATCAGCCCACCGACCCAAGCATTATGAGTGGGGCGCGTCGCTCAACGGACACGAGGATTCGCAGCAAAGGCAACGTAGCTCCGGCCGGGAGGGGCAGGGCGAGTTTTCCGTAGATTCCGCACGAGCCGAAGGCCACTTAATGTGGCCTTCGTGCGAGCCCAGGACTTGACCGAGCGGAAAACTCGCCCTGCCCCTCCCGGTCGGAGCGTATGCAGGGTTTGTGTGCGAATCCTCGAGCCCGTTGACCGACGCCGGGGTCCCCGCCATAATACTTTCGGTTCACGCACGAATCCGCTGCCAGAGACAGCCGGCGCAAACGGGTCTTACCCGCGAGCTTAATGGGACTTCCCGCCAGCCGAGGTGGTCGAGTAGATATGTCTTCTCGCCCCCGTCGCTCATGCAGCGCGGGGGCTTTCTTTTTGGACATGCCCCCGTCATGTCCTTGTGGCGGACCGTGCCCGGAAAGAATTCGAGGAGGTGTAATTCATGCCCCAGCAGTACAAAATCGACAAGGTTGCAGAGATCGAGTCCCGTATCGCCGAGAACGCCGGTCTGTTCGTCGTCAACTACAACGGTCTGACGGTTAAGCAGGCTCAGGAGCTGCGTCATCAGCTTCGCGAGTGCGGCGCCGAGATGAAGGTCTACAAGAACAACCTGGTCAAGATCGCTCTCAAGAACCAGGAGCAGCCCGAGCTCGACGAGATTCTCGCCGGCCCCGTCGCTTATGTGTTCTACGAGTCCGAGCCGGTCGAGGCCGCTAAGGCCCTTAAGGACTTCTCCGCTAAGTCCAAGGGCGTCCTTGAGATCAAGGGCGGTATCTCCGACGGCAAGGCCGTTTCCGCTGATGATGTTAAGGCTATCGCCGAGCTGCCCACCAAGGATCAGCTTCTCGGCCAGATCGCCGGTCTCATTTCCGGTTTCGCTCGCGACATCGCTGTCTGCGTCAACGGCGTTTCCTCTGGTCTCGCTCGTTCGATCCAGCAGGTCTCCGAGCAGAAGGCAGCCTAGTCGCTGTTTTCACCCGCGGCGGCAACGCCGCACCCCTGGCGCATTCGCGCCGTGTTTTAACTGATCTCCGTGCATCCGCACGGAAACCGAAAGGACTTAGAAATGGCTAAGCTTACCACCGATGAGATCATCGATGCTCTTAAGGAAATGACCCTTCTCGAGGCTTCCGAGCTCGTTAAGGCTATCGAGGACACCTTCGGCGTTTCCGCCGCTGCTCCTGCCGCTGTTGTCGCCGCTCCCGCTGCTGGCGCTGCTGAGGCCGAGGAGAAGACCGAGTTTGACGTCGTGCTCGAGGGCTTCGGCGACAACAAGATCCAGGTCATCAAGGCCGTCCGTGAGCTCACCAACCTTGGCCTGAAGGAGGCCAAGGAGGTCGTCGAGGGCGCTCCCAAGGCTGTTCTCGAGGGTGCCAAGAAGGAGGACGCCGAGGCTGCCAAGGAGAAGCTCGAGGCTGCTGGCGCTGCTGTTACCCTCAAGTAATCAGGCTTTCTCGCCAGATTTCTTTGCAGACGGGGTTCGCATTGCGAGCCCCGTCTTTTTTGTTTTTCGGTCCCTCGACATCGGTTGCTCAAACTGCCATGTTCTGTAATTTGCGTCGTATCGGGCACCCTGCCGTTGGGCAATAAAATTGCACCATTCGAGCAATAATTTGCGTTGACCTGCTGAAGAATTGTCTCTGCCTTGTAGTGACATATAGTTCCAGCGGTAAGATGCTTGGGTATCGCAATTTGGTCTGCGGCTGTGTGCCGCACGCATGGGGCGCTTTTGCGCCTGCGAAAGGATCCTTGAATAACATGAAGGCAATCATCCCCGCCGCCGGTCTTGGCACGCGTTTTCTGCCTGGCACCAAGTGCACCCCCAAAGAGATGCTGCCGGTGCTCGACAAGCCGGTCATCCAGTATGTCGTTGAGGAGGCGCTCGACCCCGAGGAGGTCGACGATGCCATCATCGTTACCTCTCCCGGTAAGCCCGAGCTGCTGAGCTACTTCCAGCCCGATCGCTCGCTCGAAAACCTGCTGCGCGAGCGCGGCAAGGACGCCTATGCCGATGCCGTCGCCCACGCTGGCGGTATGCCGGTCGACTTCCGTTATCAGTACGAGCCCAAGGGCCTTGGCCATGCTATCCGCTCTGCTGCCGACGCCGTGGCAGGTGAGAACTTCCTGGTTCTTCTGGGCGACTACGTTGTGCCTAATCGCGACATCTGCGACAAGATGCTCGCCGTTTCCAAGGAGCACGGTGGAGCTTCGGTTATCGCCGTCGCTGCTTGCTCGCCCGAGGAAGTCAGCCGCTACGGCGTTATCGCCGGTGAGCGCGTCGGTTCGCTCGAGGGTGCCGAGGACGTTGCCGATGCTGAGCCGGGCGCTGTCTGGCGCATCGGCGGTTTGGTCGAGAAGCCCGCTCCCGAGGCGGCTCCGTCCAACCTGTACATCGTCGGTCGTTACCTGCTGAGCCCGCTGGTCATGGACCTGCTGGCCGATCAGCAGGCCGGCAAGGGCGGCGAGATCCAGCTCACCGACGCCATGGCCCGCTCGCTCGACCGCGAGGCCATGTACGCTGTCGTCATCGACCCGCTGTCGGGCTACGACACCGGCACCCCGTCTGGCTGGATGGCCACCAACGCCCTCATGGCTGCAAGCGATCCTCGCTTTGCCGGCGCCTTCTGGGATGCCATCGACGAGCGCGGCGGTTTGATGCGCAAATAAGCCTTTCGGGCATCGACATTTACGGGTGCGGACTTCGGTTCGCGCCCGTTTTTTTATAAGAGCTGCGATTGCCAGCCCTCTGTTCACAGAAAATATATGAACAGGTGTTCGATACACATACATTTACCTGCGCATTTTCTGTCGAAAAACTTTGCTACTCCAAAAACTCAATCGCGTCAAGGCTTTTCTTGCTCAACGGTCGGTACCTGATAAACTATTAGGTTGCGATAACTGGCGAAGCTATGCCTCGCCAATCCACCGAGCATTTCCGTGAAGGAGGAAAAACCTGGTGACCTACGCATACACTGCCACTGAGCGCAAGCGCGTCAGCTTCGGGAAAATCCCGGAGGCCATGGAGCTCCCCAACCTTATCTCTGTTCAGAGGGAATCCTTTGAGCGTTTTAAGGACGAGGGCCTTCGTGAGGCGTTCAAGGAATCCAGCCCCATCCAGAGTCAGAACCATGTTCTCGAGGTTACCTTCGGCGAGCATCAGTTCGGCGACCCCGCGCACACCGTCGAGGAGTGCCGCGAGAAGGACATGACCTATCAGGCCCCGCTTCTGACTGACGTCCGTCTCACCAACAAGGAGACCGGCGAGATCAAGGAGCAGCTCGTCTTTATGGGCGACTTCCCCATGATGACCGATCAGGGCACCTTCATCATCAACGGTACCGAGCGTATCGTCGTCTCGCAGCTCGTCCGCTCCCCGGGCGTGTACTACAGCTCCGAGATGGATTCGGGCAAGCAGATCTACAAGGCTCAGATCATCCCGTCCCGCGGTGCCTGGCTCGAGTTTGAGGTCGACAAGCGCGACCAGCTCATGGTCTCCATCGACCGTAAGCGCAAGCAGAGCGCCACGATGTTCCTGCGCGCCCTTGGCATCGCCGTCACCAACGACGATATCATCGAGCTGCTCGGCAACTCCGATGTGATCAAGCGCACCCTCGAGCGCGATACCGCCCTCACTCGCGAGGACGCCCTCATCGAGATTTACCGTCGTCTGCGCCCGGGCGAGCCTCCCACCGTGGATGCTTCCCGCAGCCTGCTCGAGGGCCTGCTCTTCAACCCGCAGCGCTACGATCTGGCCCGCGTCGGTCGTTACAAGGTCAACAAGAAGCTCAACCTCACCACCGAGGAAGAGGTCACGGTGCTCACCGACGAGGACATCGTCGCTACGCTTCGCTACCTGCTGTCCCTCGCTGCCGGCGAGCAGGGCTTCAAGGTCGACGACATCGACCACTTTGGCAACCGCCGCATTCGCACCGTCGGCGAGCTCGTCGCCAACCAGTTCCGTATCGGCATGAGCCGTATGGAGCGCGTCGTCCGTGAGCGCATGAGCTCCCAGGACATCGACGAGATCACCCCGCAGTCGCTCATCAACATCCGTCCGATCGTGGCCTCTATCAAGGAGTTCTTCGGTTCCTCGCAGCTCTCGCAGTTCATGGACCAGGCGAACCCCCTGACCGGTCTGACCCACAAGCGCCGTCTGTCCGCACTCGGCCCTGGCGGTCTTGCCGGCCACAAGTCGGGCTCCAGCCGCCGCACCAACGTGCCGACGGCCGTCCGCGACGTTCACAACTCGCACTACAGCCGCATGTGCCCGATCGAGACCCCCGAAGGCCCCAACATCGGCCTGATCGGCTCGCTCGCCCTCTACGCCCGCGTCAACGAGTATGGCTTCATCGAGGCCCCGTTCCGTCGTGTCGAGAACGGCGTTGCCACCGACCAGATCGACTGGATGACCGCTGACGAGGAAGAGAAGCACGTCATCGCGCCGGCCAACACGCCGCTCGATCCCAAGACCAACGAGTTCATCACGACCGATGCCGAGGGCAAGATCGTCCGTCCGCATACCGTGATCGCCCGTACCCGCGACTTCGACGGCTCCTTCGGCGCTCCCGCCGACGTGCCTGTCGAGGACGTCGACTACATGGACGTCTCGCCGCGTCAGATGCTCTCCGTCGCAGCCACGCTGATTCCGTTCCTCGAGCACGACGACGCCAAGCGTACGCTCATGGGCGCCAACATGCAGCGTCAGGCCGTGCCGCTGGTTCACCCCGCCGCTCCCTATGTCGGTACCGGCATGGAGCGTCGCGCCGCCCTGGACTCTGGCGAGGTTACCCTGGCCAAGAACGCCGGCGAAGTCATCTATGCCGACGCCTCCAAGATTATCGTCAAGCACGCCGGCGGCATGGACGAGTATCACCTGGCCAAGTACCAGCGCTCCAACCAGTCCACCTGCATCAACCACCGTCCGCTCGTGCGCGTCGGTGACACCGTTGAGCAGGGCGAGCCTCTGGCCGACGGTCCTTCGACCGATCATGGCGAGCTCGCACTGGGCCAGAACCTCACCGTGGCATACATGCCGTGGGAAGGCTTCAACTACGAGGACGGTATCGTCGTGTCCGAGCGCCTGGTGGCCGAGGACCTGCTGACGACCATCAATATCACCCGTCACGAGATCGACGCCCGCGACACCAAGCTCGGCCCCGAGGAGATCACTCGCGAGATCCCGAACCTCTCCGAGGACATGCTTGCCAACCTCGACGAGGACGGCATCATCCGCATCGGCGCCGAGGTCGGCCCTGGCGACATCCTGGTCGGCAAGGTCACGCCTAAGGGCGAGAGCGCTCTGACCGCCGAGGAGCGCCTGCTGCGCGCCATCTTCGGTGCCAAGGCTCACGATGTTCGCGACACCTCCCTTAAGATGCCTCACGGCGCTTATGGCCGCGTCATCGACGTCGTCCGCTTTAGCCGCGAGAACGGCGACGACCTGGCCCCCGGCGTCAACGAGCAGGTGCGCGTCTACGTCGCCCAGCGTCGTAAGATCCAGCAGGGCGATAAGATCGCCGGTCGCCACGGCAACAAGGGCGTTATCTGTAACGTTCTGCCGGTCGAGGACATGCCCTACATGGCTGACGGTACCCCGATCGACGTTATCCTCAACCCGCTGGGCGTTCCTTCGCGTATGAACGTCGGTCAGCTGCTCGAGTGCCACCTTGGCTGGGCCGCTGCCTGCGGTTGGGATACCGAGGATGCCGACTCCGACAAGTATGTCCCCGGTCCGTTCTTCGTCTCGACGCCCGTCTTCGACGGCGCCAAGGAGGACGAGATCGCCGAGGTCATCCGTCGCGCCAACAAGAACATGCTCAACAAGGCCACCGCTGCCTTTGGCGATCACATGCGCCCCGAGTTTGTCACCCAGCTTGACGAGCGCGGCAAGACCCGCCTGTTCGACGGCCGCACCGGCGAGGAGTTCCGCGAGCCCATTACCGTGGGTACGTCCTACATCCTCAAGCTCGGCCACATGGTCGACGACAAGATCCACGCCCGTTCGACCGGCCCTTACAGCCTGGTTACCCAGCAACCGCTGGGCGGCAAGGCTCAGTTCGGCGGCCAGCGCTTCGGCGAGATGGAAGTTTGGGCACTGTACGCATACGGTGCTGCCAACGTCCTGCAGGAGATCCTGACCGTCAAGTCCGACGATACCGTGGGCCGCGTCAAGACCTACGAGTCCATCGTCAAGGGCGAGAACGTCCCGGTTCCGGGTATCCCCGAGTCCTTCAAGGTTCTCGTCAAGGAGATCCGTTCCCTCGCACTGGACATCGAGCCCATGCACGATGCCGACGAGGACGCCTCCGCCCCTGTGACCGCCGAGGAGACCTCTGCTCTCGACGACCTGGCTGCGCTCGCCGGCGTTGACGCCGACGTCGAGGCCCAGGATGCCGAGACCGCCGAGGCACCCGAGGCTGTCGCCGCCACGACCACTGATAAGGAGTAGTTGACTGTGGCAGATTTCGAAGCTACTGATTTTGACTCGGTAAAGATCTCCCTTGCCTCCGCCGACCAGATCCGTTCCTGGTCGCACGGTGAGGTCAAGAAGCCGGAGACCATCAATTACCGTACCCTCAAGCCCGAGAAGGACGGCCTGTTCTGCGAGAAGATCTTCGGTCCCGCCAAGGACTGGGAGTGCTCCTGCGGCAAGTACAAGGGCATCCGCTTTAAGGGCATCGTCTGCGAGCGCTGCGGCGTCGAGGTCACCTCGGCCAAGGTTCGTCGCGAGCGCATGGGTCACATCGAGCTCGCCGCTCCCGTGTCCCACATCTGGTACTTCAAGAGCCCCACGAGCTTCCCGATGAGCCGTATGCTCGACATCAAGTCCAAGGACCTCGAGAAGGTTCTGTACTTTGCCAGCTACATCATCACCGAGGTCGACTACGAGGCTCGCGAGGCCGACGCTGACGACCTGCGCGAGGAGCTCGCCGCCGATCTGGAAGAGATCGATGCCGAGTGCGCCCGCCAGATCGAGTCCCTCAAGGAGCAGGGCAACCCCGAGAACTTTGACGAGTTCTCCGACGAGGAGCCGCTGACCCCCGAGGAGATCGCCTCTGGCATCGTCGACATCGAGGAAGAGTGCAAGGACGATAAGCAGCTCCGCACGGACGCCTTCAACGCCTTCATGAAGCTCACCGAGCGCGACCTCATCTCCGATGAGCCGCTGTTCCGCGAGATGACCCGTTACTACTCCATGTACTTCAAGGGTGGTATGGGTGCCGAGGCCGTCCGCGACCTGCTCGCTGCCATCGACCTCCCCTCCGAGGCCGAGAAGCTCAAGGCCATCATCGCCGACGAGGATTCCCAGAAGCAGAAGCGCGAGAAGGCCGTCAAGCGCCTCGAGGTCGTTGACGCCTTCCTGAAGGGCGGCAACAGCCCCGCGAACATGATCCTGGATGTCATCCCGGTCATTCCGCCCGATCTGCGCCCGATGGTCCAGCTCGACGGCGGCCGCTTCGCCGCGTCCGACCTCAACGACCTGTACCGTCGCGTGATCAACCGTAACAACCGACTCAAGCGCCTGCTCGACCTGGACGCCCCTGCGATCATCGTGAACAACGAGAAGCGCATGCTCCAGGAGTCCGTGGACGCCCTGTTCGACAACGGCCGTCGTGGTCGCCCGGTCTCTGGCCGTGGCGGTCGCCCGCTCAAGTCGCTCGCCGAGGCCCTCAAGGGCAAGCAGGGTCGTTTCCGTCAGAACCTGCTGGGCAAGCGTGTCGACTACTCCGGCCGTTCGGTAATCGTTACCGACCCCAAGCTGCTGCTGCACCAGTGCGGTCTGCCCAAGACTATGGCGCTGGAGCTCTTCAAGCCCTTCGTCATGAAGCGCCTGGTCGAGCTTGGCAAGGTCGAGAACATCAAGGGCGCCAAGCGCGCTATCGACCGCGGTGCCACCTTTGTGTGGGATATCCTCGAAGAGGTCATCGACGGCCGCGTCGTGCTGCTCAACCGTGCACCGACCCTGCACCGTCTGTCCATCCAGGCCTTTGAGCCGGTGCTGGTCGAGGGCAAGGCTATCCACCTGCATCCGCTGGTCTGCTCGCCCTTCAATGCCGACTTCGACGGCGACCAGATGTCTGTCCACGTGCCGCTGTCCAGCCAGGCTCAGGCCGAGGCTCGCGTGCTCATGCTCTCTGCGAACAACCTGCGCTCGCCGGCATCCGGCAAGCCGGTTAACATCCCTTCGCAGGACATGATCATCGGTGTGTACTACCTGACCCAGGTCCGCGACGGTCTGCCGGGCGAGAACCACGTGTTCTCGAGCTTCGACGACGCGCTGCACGCCTATGACTGCCGCTCCGAGGTCGACATGCAGGCCAAGATCCAGGTCCGCGTGTCCGCTGCCGATGCCAACGTCATCAACGAGGACGGCACCCGTATCTTCCGCGTCAAGAACGGCAAGAACGAGTTTGTCGACTACGACGTCACCGGCAACAAGACCGCGCGCTTCGAGACCTCTATCGGCCGCATCATCTTCAACCGCCAGTGCCTGCCCGAAGACTACGAGTTCATGAACTACAAGATGGTCAAGGGCGACGTTGCCAAGCTGGTTGCAGACTGCTGCGATCGTTACCCCGAGGCCAAGGTCGGCCCGATCCTCGACGCCATCAAGTACTCCGGCTTCCACTACGCTACCCGCGCCGGCCTCACCATCTCGGTGTGGGACGCTCTCATCCCTGCCGAGAAGCAGGAGCTGCTCGACCGCGCCCAGGCCAACGTCGACCAGATCAACGAGTACTTCGAGGAGGGCTTCATCAACGAGACGGAGCGCCACATCGAAGTCGTTAACGAGTGGACCGCTTGTACCGATAAGGTTGCAGCGCTCATGCTCGACATGTTCGACGAGGAGAACCCGCTGTACATGATGGCCGACTCCGGCGCCCGTGGTTCTAAGACCCAGCTGCGTCAGCTCGGTGGCATGCGTGGCCTGATGGCAGACATGTCCGGCGAGACGATTGACCTTCCCATTAAGGCGAACTTCCGCGAGGGTCTGCTGCCGCTCGAGTACTTCATTTCGACCTACGGCGCCCGTAAGGGCCTGGTCGATACCGCATCCCACACCTCGGACTCTGGTTATCTGACCCGTCGTCTGGTCGACGTGGCCCAGGACGTCATCGTCCGCGAGGAGGATTGCGGTACGCACGAGGGCGTCACCTACAACCTCATCATCCCCGGTACCACCGACCTCAACACCGACCTCGTCGGCCGTTGCTTCATCGAGGACGTCGTGGCCCCCGATGGTACCGTGCTCTTTGAGCAGGACGGCTACATCGAGAAGGTCGCCGACATCCAGAAGATGGTCGATGCGGGTCTCAAGAAGGTCAAGCTTCGCGCGCTGCTCACCTGCCGCTCCAAGTACGGCGTGTGCCAGAAGTGCTACGGCTGGGATCTTTCCACCCGTCGTCCGGTCGCCATCGGTACTGCCGTCGGCATTATTGCCGCCCAGTCCATCGGCGAGCCCGGTACGCAGCTTACGATGCGTACCATTCACTCCGGCGGCGTCGCTGGCGTCGACGATATTACGCAGGGTCTGCCTACGGTCAGCCGTATGTTCGATATCGTCGGCAACGTTAACGAGAAGATTCTGGGTCGCGAGGCCGAGCTGGCTCCGTACTCCGGTCACCTCTCGATTAAGCCCGAGAAGTCCGAGTACGTGCTGACGCTCACCTCGATTAAGCCCGAGAAGTCCGAGTACGTGCTGACGCTCACCGACTCCGAGGATCACACCCGTGTCCTCGACGAGCGTCGCGTCCCCGCTTCGGTGCGCTTTATGCCCGAGATCGAGGACGGCTGCGAGGTCCGCGCCGGCGACCAGATCACCAAGGGTTTCGTCAACTTCCGCAACCTGCGCAAGCTGACCGATATCGAGTCGACGATGCACACCTTCGTCGAGAGCGTCAAGGACGTCTACACCAGCCAGGGCGTCGACCTGAACGACAAGCACATCGAGGTGCTCGCACGTCAGATGCTGCGTCGCGTTCAGATCACCAACCCCGGCGACTCCAAGTACCTGCTTGGTCAGTACGTCGACCGCTACGAGTTCGCCGATGAGGTCGAGCGCGTTGCCCGTCTGGGCGGTCAGGCTCCCGTGGCCGAGCCCGTCATCCTGGGTACGCTCAAGGTCGCGTCCAACATCGACTCCTGGCTGTCGAGCGCTTCGTTCATCCGTACCGCTGGCGTCCTTACCGAGGCTGCCATCGAGGGCAAGGTCGACCACCTGCTCGACCTTAAGTCCAACGTCATCGTCGGTAAGAAGATCCCGGCCGGTACCGGCCTCAAGCCGTACGCCAACGCCAAGCTGACGTATCGCACGGCCGACGGCTACGTGGACATCGACGGCCCGGCTTCGCCCAACGCCAAGTCGCTGCCCGAGTGGGCTCCGGTGGAGCTCAAGGACCTGGACGAGCAGCTCCCGCAGCAGCTCGACTGGGCCGGCTACGACGAGTTCGGTGGTGCTGACGGTTCGTTCACCCGCAACGGCCACACCATCTCCGCCGAGAAGGCTCGCCTGTACCTGTTCGACGACCTGGGCGTGTCGCAGCGCTGGACCAACAAGTTCAGCGAGGTCGGCATCGAGACGGTCGGCGACCTGGTTGGCAAGTCCGAGGAGGATCTGCTGCGCATCGATGGCATCGGTGCCAAGGCGATCGAGGAGCTCCGTGACGGCCTGGAGGCCCACGACCTGCTCTACATCCTCGAGAACAACGACGACGTTGCCGACGAGGAAGACCTCTCGCAGCTGCTGCAGATGGTCTTTAGCCCCGACGGTCCGGACGATATCCTGCTGGGTACCTCCGCTCCGACGCATCATGCCGACGCCGACGAGGAGCTCCTGGGCGCCCCGATCGACGACAAGAAGGCTCCCGCCAACGG
>CABSNH010000013.1 GCA_902478985.1 uncultured Collinsella sp. | reverse complement strand
TCTCGTGGGCTCGGAGATGTGTATAAGAGACAGAGTCGGTGCCGTGGCCGCGGGCGTCGGTGCTGCGGCTGCGGGCTTCGGTTGCGGTTTGACGCTTGCGGCGGTAATCGATCATGCCTTGGATGATGGGCTTGCCAAAGCTCACGACATCATCGTTGTAGATGGCGGTTCGGGCTGCGAGGAGGCAGTCGGTAAAGTCCATATGCGTTTTGCCGAACAGTTTGACGGCAAGGGCGACAACGGTGGGCTCGTCGACCATGACGTCATCGAGCAGCCTTTTCATGGCCGCAGCAATCTCAACGCGGGGAACCTTATAGACGTCTCGCAGTGTGACCACGACGCGCGTGATGATTTCGGGGTAGACGCGAGCGGTGCGCGTGGCGATGACCTTGGCGGCGCGCGGTGAAAGAACTTCGTCGTCGTCAAGCAGGTAGCGCAGGATGACGGTCTCGTCGATGATGGTGCTACTCATGGATATCTACTTCCTCGGGGCCCAAAATCGAATCGTCACTTTCTGTGGCAAGGTATTCAATCCAGGCATTGCGCTCCTCGGCGCGGCGATTGGGGTCACCATATGCTTTGAGCGATTCATAGGCGGCGGTGCCGTCCTTTGAGCGCACGGCGACCGGCTGAAAGGGGAGTTTGCGCATCAAAATGCTTTGCGCGACAAATAAACGGACAGCCTCGGCGAGCGATGTGCCCATGGCGTCGTAAAGACGCTCGGCATGCTGCTTGTCTTCCTCGCGAATGCGCACCTGCAGGATGGCTCTTTTTTGAGTCGATGACATCACTGGCCCCCTTAATGAGCGTGCAATATAGTCGGTCAAATGCGGCATGTGCCGATACTTGAGCATCTTATAACGATTACTTTATTTCGCTCAAGTAAATAACCATTAACTTGAATACAAGCGTAGTACATCTAAAATAAGAGCGCGTAAAAATCTCTGAGGCGTACGCATGTAATACACTCACCTTTATAGCTTCTAGAGAATAATTCCAACCTGCCAAAACCCCTGCAATACACCCGTATTGCAGGGCCTATGCTCAAGTTTGCCACCTGCAACTGCGTATATTTAGCCTGTATATCGTTGGAGGAACTCTATCGAAGTGCCTGTTTCGCCGCATGCGCTCGATACGTCGATGCCAGGCCACGGGCGGCTTGGGACAACGTCGACAGGGTCTCTCCGGCATGGGATTCAGGAGGGAGTGAACAACATGGGCAATAAACGAGTCGTGGCTGATTCCTCGCGCTGCATTGGGTGCCAAACCTGTATGGCGGCGTGCATTGAGGCACACGATATCCCCGGCAACATCGCCGCACCTCGCTTGCGCGTAACGCGCACCTACGAGATCTCCGCGCCGGTGGCATGTCACCACTGCGAGGACGCTCCGTGCGCGAAGGCCTGTCCTACGGGCGCCTTGTTCTTTGATCCAAAGAACCATCGTATCGGCGTCAACGAGGACAACTGCATCGGCTGCAAGAGCTGCGTCATGGCCTGCCCCTTTGGCGCCGTGAGCGTGGCGACCACGCAGGTCCCCGTCTTGATGGGCGACGTGCGCGTGGGTTCGCAGACCAAGAGCTTCGTGCTCAAGTGCGACCTGTGCGTGGACCGTCCCGGCGGTCCGGCGTGTGCCGAGGCGTGCCCGACCAAGGGCCTCACCCTGGTAGACGAGGAGCGCCTGGCGGAGCTGACTGCCGAGCGTGCCCGCGCCACCATCGAAAACGAGGCGTAGGCGGGCGGCCATACAAGCCCAACGATTGTCATATACGTACCGATTAATCGGTAGCAGAGAAAGGAAGGAGGGTGTCATGGAGAAGCATAAAGTGATTTGCCCGTATTGCGGCGCCGGTTGCCAGTTTAACCTCCTGGTCCAAAACGGCCAGGTCGTGGGTACCGAACCGCTCAACGGCATCACCAACCAGAGCGAGCTGTGCCTTAAGGGCATGAGTGGCTACGACTTCATCAACGACACCAAGATCTTGACTCCTCGCGTACTGCACCCGATGATCCGTCGCACCAAGGGCGCGGATCTTGAGCGCGTAAGCTGGGACGAGGCACTGGATTTCACCGCATCTAAGATGCAGGCCATAATTGACGAATATGGTCCTAACGCTGTCATGACCACCGGCTCTTCGCGAGGCGGCGGCAATGAGGCGAACTACGTCATGCAGAAGTTTACGCGTGCGTGCATCGGCACCCACAGCGTGGACAACTGCGCCCGTACTTGACACGGCCCTACTGTCCTCGGTCTGATGGACACGGTTGGTTCAGGTTGCATGTCATGCTCCATCCCCGGTATGGAGGATGCGGGCTGCATTTTCCTCTTCGGCTATAACCCTGCCGATTCGCACCCCATCGTCGCAAGGCGTATCGTGCGAGCCAAAGAAAAGGGTTGCAAGATCATCGTCGCCGACCCGCGCCATATCGAAACCGCGCGTATCGCCGATATCTACCTTCCGATCAAGAACGGTTGCAACGTCGCGTTCCTCAACGCCTTTGCCAACTGCTTGGTCAACGATGGCCTCTACGACAAGGAATTCGTCGCCGAACATACGAACGGCTTTGACGAGTGGTGGGAGACCATCAAGAACTACACTCCCGAATCCGTACAGGACATCACGGGTGTCGAGCCCGCGTTGATCCACCAAGCTGCCGAGATGTACGCCACGGCGAAGCCCTCTGCCATCATTGGCTGGGGTATGGGCGTATGCCAGCAGAAGCAGAACCTGAAGACGGTGCACACCATCGCCTCCATCGCCTGCGTTGCCGGCCAGATCGGCAAACCCAATTCCGGTCTCGCGCCCGTGCGTGGCCAGAACAACGTCCAGGGCTCCTGCGATATGGGCATGCTGCCCAACCTGTACCCTGGCTACCAGAAGGTCACCGACCCGGCAGTGCGTGCCAAGTTTGCCAAGGCTTGGGGCGTGCCCGAGGAAAAGCTCCCGCTCGAGGAGGGCTACAAGCTCACCGACCTGGGCCACCTGGTCGACGAGGGCAAGGTGCACTGCTTCTACAACTACGGCGAGGACCCGGTGCAGACCGAGCCCGATTCGGCCGGTATGCGCAAGACGCTCTCCGAGCTGGATCTGTTCATTTGCCAGGACATCTTTATGACGCAGACGACCATGCTCGCCGACGTCATCCTGCCTGCCACCTCTTGGGGCGAGCACGAGGGTGTCTTTACCGCATCCGACCGTAGCTTCCAGCGCTTTGACGCGGCCGTTCCGCCCAAGGGCGAGTGCCGTCACGACTGGGAGATCTTCGCGGACCTGTCTACGCGCATGGGCTATCCCATGCACTACGACAACACCGAGCAGATCTGGAACGAGTGCATTAGCCTGTGCCCCAACTTTGTGGGCGCAACCTACGAGAAGATGGCTCCCGAGGGCGGTTACGCCCAGTGGCCGGTCAAGAGCACCGATGTGAACGACCACGGTACGCCCGACATGTTCGCTGGTGGCAAGTTCACCACCAAGGACGGCCGCGCCAACCTGATGGCGCACGACTGGGAGGCGCCCTCCGAGCTTCCCGACGATGAGTACCCGCTCATCCTGTGCACCGTCCGCGAGGTCGGCCACTACAGCTGCCGCTCGATGACCGGCAACTGCAAGACGCTGGCGCTGCTTGCCGACGAGCCCGGCTTTGTCCGCATGAATCCCGCGGACGCCGATGCGCGCGGCATCAAGAACGGCGACATCGTCTCGATTCACAGCCGCCGCGGCCAGGTATACAGCCGCGCCGACGTGAGCGATCGTATCAACAAGGGCACGGTCTACATGACCTACCAGTGGTGGATCGGCAAGTGCAACGAGCTGACCATCCACAAGGTCGACCCGGTCTCGCACACGCCCGAGGACAAGTTCTCCGCCTGCCAGGTCGACGCTATCGCCGACCAGGTCTGGGCCGAGGGCGAGGTCGAGCGTCAGTACACCGAGCTCAAGCAGGCTCTGGTGGACGCCGCCGCTCCCCAGGACGTTGAGCCCGGCGCCGCCAAGTTCGACGACGAGACGCACGTGAACCAAATCGTGTAGTCCCGTTCTCGTTGGCTTTTTGGGCCGGGCGTCCCGTACGTTCGGGAGCCCGGCCCGTTATTTTGAAAGGAAGTGGGGATGAACCGCTTCATCGATATCAACCCGGAGAGGTGCATCGGCTGCGGAACATGCCAGTCCGCCTGTGCCGACGCCCACCGGATGCAGGGTCTTCAGGATACGCCGCGCCTGGCGCTCGTGAAGACCGGCGGTATTTCGGCCGCCCTTGCCTGCCACCATTGCGAGGGTGCCCCCTGCGCCGAGGTTTGCCCGGTGAATGCCATCGAGCACGATGGCGATCGCATCCACGTCAAGGAGCAGGAGTGCATCGGGTGCAGGCTGTGCGCCATCGCGTGCCCCTTCGGAGCCATCCATCCCGATGGCACGTCTATCGCCGGTGTCGCAGGCATGTGCGACCCGACGCCTTCGTATCCTAAGTCCCTGAGCAGCCTGCTTACGTGGGCTCCTGGCCAGTACACCTGCGCCGTCAAGTGCGACCTGTGTGCCTTCGATCCGGACGGCCCGCATTGTGTGGCGGCCTGCCCCACCAAGGCGCTGACCGTCATGGGTGGCGCGGCCGATCGCGAGCTCGACGAGGCCAAGCGCCTGCGCGCGATCGAAAACGGTCCGTCCGTCGACGTTACCGCTGTGGCCCAGGGTCTGTCCGAGAAAGCAGAAGGGAGCGTAAACAATGGATAGCATGACGCTGTTTATCGCATCGCTTGCCGTCTCGTGCATCGGTGCGCTCGCCTCGGTTCTGCTGATCAAGGCCGATAACGCCGCCAAGACCGCCGGCTGCCTTATCGGCGCCGTCGCCGCGGTGCTTTCGTTTGTGGCCGGTATCCAGGCCGTGCTGGGCGATGTCACGTCGGTCGACACCATCGTGTTCTTCCCGTTTGCCCATTTCCAGCTGCTGCTCAATCAGCTGTCCGGCCTGTTCGTGGCGCTCATCTCGGTGCTCGCGTTTGCCGGTTCGATCTACGGTCTCAACTACTTTGATGAGTACCCGGGCAAAAAGGGCCGCGCCGGCTTCTTCTTTAACACCTTCGTGGCGTCCATGATGCTCGTCATCACCGCCGACAACGTGTTTTGGTTCCTGGTCGCCTTTGAGCTCATGTCGCTGACCTCGTACTTCCTGGTCGTGATCGAGGAGAACGAGAACTCCATCCATGGCGGTTGGCTCTACTTTGTGATCGCGCACGTGGGCTTTGTGCTCATCATGGCGAGCTTCCTCACCATGACCAACTTCGCCGGCGGCTCGTTTGCCTTTGCGGATTTCCGCGCCACGCAGTTTAGCCCCGCGGTCGCATCCGTGTGCTTCGTGCTCGCCTTCTTTGGCTTTGGCGCCAAGGCCGGTATCATCCCGCTGCACGGCTGGCTGCCCAAGGCACATCCCGAGGCGCCGTCCAACGTGTCGGCCCTCATGTCCGGCGGCATGATCAAGATCGGTATCTTCGGTATCCTCAAGGTGGGTCTCGACCTGCTCTCCGCCTCGGGCGTTCAGGTCTGGTGGGGCCTTATGGTCATGGTCTTCGGTGCGATCTCGTCGGTCCTCGGCGTGGCCTTCGCCCTGCAGGAGCATGACATCAAGCGCCTGCTGGCCTATCACTCCGTCGAGAACATCGGCATCATTCTGCTCGGCGTCGGCGCCTCCATGGCCGCCATGGCACTCAACTCGGTCGGCATCGCCGTCCTGGCTCTGATGGCCGCCCTCTACCACACGTTTAACCACGCGATGTTTAAGGGCGAGCTGTTCTTGGGCGCCGGTGCGCTGCTGTATTCCACGGGTACGCGCAATATGGAGAAGATGGGCGGCCTGTTCCGTCGTATGCCGGCAACGGCCATCTGCTTCCTCGTTGGCGCGCTTGCCATCTCGGCCATCCCGCCCTTCAACGGCTTTGTGTCCGAGTGGTTTACCTACCAGTCGCTGTTTAACGCCGCCATGCAGGGCGACAAGGCCGTCATGATCGTGGCCGTGTTCGCTGCCGTCGCGCTTGCCATTACCGGCGCGCTGGCCGTCACGTGCTTCGTCAAGGCCTATGGCGTCTCCTTTGCCTCCGCGCCCCGCTCCGAGGCCGCGGCCAATGCCAAGGAGGTTCCCGCCCCCATGGTGTTTGCGCAGGGCCTGCTTGCGGCCATCTGCGTCGTGCTGGGCATTGGCGCTCCCGTGATCGCGCCCGTGCTGGTCGATGTCGCCGCGTCCGTGCTGCATCCGTACGGTGGCGTGTTTGCCGCCGAGGGCATGGAGCTCATGAACCAATACTCCGGCGCTGCCACCTCCACGCCCGCGATCGCCATTGCGCTCGCGGTGCTCGTCGGTCTTGCCTGCGGTTATCGCAAACTCAAGACCGTCGGCAAGGTGCAGAAGTCCCAGCCGTGGGCATGTGGCTATGCTCCCAACGAGCATATGCCCGTCGTGGCCACGACCTTCGCCTCCGAGGTGTCCTGGTTTATGCAGCCGCTCTACACGCTGCGCGACCGCTGCACGGCCGTCTGCTGGTCCATCGCGCACTTCTTCCAGAAGCTCACCGGTGTGGCCGAGGCTGTGGAGCCCGTACCCGACAAGGTTCTCGTCGATGCCCCGCATAAGGGTGTCGAGAAGCTCGCCGACCTCGCGACTAAGCTCGAGGGCGGCAACTACAGCATCTATATCTGCTACATCGTCGCGGCACTCGTGGTGTTCCTCGTGCTCGCCGTGCAAATGGGTTAAGGAGGGGAGAGCATGAACAACATCGTACTTGCCGTTCTGCAGGGCGTGGTCGTTATGGCCGTCGCGCCGTTCTTCTCCGGTCTCGGTCGCGTTATCCGCGCCAAGATGCACAACCGTCGCGGCCCCAGCATCATGCAGGACTACCGCGACCTGGCCAAGCTCTTTGCGCGCCCCGAGTCCCAGAGCGAGGACGCGAGCTTTGCGCTGCGTATTATGCCGCCGCTGTTCTTCGCCGTCGCCTTTATGCTCGCGATGGGTCTGCCGCTCTTTACGGCACAAAGCCCCATCCCGGTCTTTGGTGACGCCATCACCATCATGTACAGCCTGGCGCTCGCCCGCTTCTTCTTCGCCCTCTGCGGTGTGGATTCGTCCAACGCCTACGCCGGTATCGGCGGCGTCCGCGAGCTGCTCATGAGCGTGCTCATCGAGCCGTCCATGCTGCTGGCGCTGTTTGCCGCCGCCCTGGTGTGCGGTTCCACCGACATCGCCACCATGGGTCAGCACATCATGACGGGCGCCATCGACGCGCCGGTCGCCGTAATCCTCGCCGGCATCGCCTTTGCGATCGCCTGCTACATGGAACTCGGCAAGCTGCCGTTTGATCAGGCCGAGGCCGAGCAGGAGCTTCAGGAGGGCCCACTCGCCGAGCTTTCCGGCCCGTCGCTTGCGATGGCCAAGCTCGCCATGTCCATGAAGCAGGTCCTGGTCGTCGCCTGGTTCTGCGCGATCTTCGTCCCCTGGGGCGAGCCCGCGACCGTGGGCGCCGCCGCTGTTCTGGGTGCAGTCATCTTCCTGGTGAAGTGCCTGATCGATTTTGTCGTATGCGGCGTGATCGAGAACTCCTGCTCGCGCTCGCGTTTTAAGGTGCTTGGCAATCAGACCTGGGCCGTCGTGGGCATCGCCGTTCTGGCGTTTGTCTTCGTGGTCGTCGGCGTGTAGGAGAAGGGAGAAACAATGTCATTTGCAGTCAGTCTGTCCCTTCTCGGCTTGGTCGCTATCGCGGCCCCGATGGTGGCCTCGGTGCTCGTCGCCCTGTTCCCCCGTCCGTACGCCAAGTGGTTCAGCGTTTTGGGTGCCGCCGTCTCGACGGTCTGCACCATCGCCCTCGCCGCGAATTTCGCTGGCGCCGGCATGCCCGACACGCAGGTCCCCCTGATCTCGTTTGGGCAGACCCTCGTCATGGGATTCACCTTCGATCGCATGAGCACGCTGCTCGCGCCCGCCTTTGTGGGTATCGGCCTGCTTGTCGTGATCTATTCGATTCCCTATATGAGCGAGAATAACCGTGAGCATCCCGACGCACCGCGTCGTCGCTTCTACGCGTACCTCGCGACCTTCATCGGCGCCATGGCCGGTCTCGTGTACAGCTCGACCCTTTTGGGCCAGCTCGTGTTCTTTGAGATCACGGGTGCGTGCTCTTGGGGCCTCATTAGCTACTACATGACGCCTACGGCCAAGAAGGCCGGCATGAAGGCTCTGATCATTACGCATATCGGTGCGCTCGGCCTGTATCTGGGCGCCGCCATCGTGTTTGCCCATACCGGTACCTTCGCCATTACCGCGATTGCCGGCCTCGACGCCAAGCTCAAGGCTATCGTCCTTTTGCTCGTGCTGTTTGCGGCCTGGGCCAAGTCCGCACAGGTTCCAATGTACATGTGGCTGCCTTCGGCCATGGAGGCGCCGACGCCTGTTTCGGCCTACCTGCATGGCGCCTCGATGGTTAAGGTCGGCGTGTGCGTGTTCGCGCGTGCACTCGTCTCTGCCGGCGAGATCCCCGAGATCGTGGGTTGGGTCGCCATTATCGACGCCATGGTCACCATGCTCTTTGGCTTCCTTATGTACCTGCCGCAAAAGGACATGAAGCGTCTGCTGGCCTTCTCCACGATCGCCCAGCTCTCCTATGTGTTCTTTGGTCTGGGCCTTTCGGTCTTTGGCAGCCAGCTGGCCTTCGATGGCGCCGTCTGCCACATCTTTAACCACGCTTTCGCCAAGACGCTGTTCTTCCTGATCGCCGGTTCGTTCTCCTTTACGCTCGGCACGCGTATGCTGCCCAAGCTTCGCGGCATCGTAAAGAAGTACCCGATCTCGGGCGTGGGCTTCGGTGTCGCGGCACTCGCCATTGCCGGCGTGCCGCCCATGAACACGTTCTTCTCGAAGTTCCAGATCATCGCCGGCGGCTTCTCTGTGGGTGCCGGCAATGTCGCGATCCTGGTGCTCGTGTGCATCATGGTCGCCGAGACCGTCGCCACCTTCGCCTGGTTCCTCAAGTGGATGGGCTATTGCCTGCCCGGCGAGCCGAGCGAAGAGGTCGCTGCGGGAGCCCCGCTTCCCCGTGCGATGGCGTTCGTGTTCATCGTGCTCATCATCATGGTCATCGTCAGCGGCCCGCTTTCGGCAAGCTGGATCGGTTAGGAGGTAGAACGACATGGGTTATTCGATCGTCAACATCCTTGGCGGCCTTCTGATCGTCACGTCCACCATGGTGGTCGTCTCCAAGAACATCAAACATGCCATCAACTGGTATGCGGCGCAGTCGCTGGTGCTCGTGGGGCTGCTCGCCACACTCGGTGCCACCACCGGTGCGCAGGAGCTGCTTATGTGGGCCGGATCTGCCTTTATCACCAAGGTCGTCCTGGTCCCTTATATCCTCAACCGCGCATACAAGAAGATGGGCGAGCCGAGCGACGCATCACTCAAGGCCGGCCTTAAGCCCGCGTGGGCCATCTGCATCATCGCCGTGGAGGTCGCGATTTGCTTTGCCGTCGTGACGCAGATCAGCCTTCCCACGGCCGAGGTCGCAACGCCTGCGCTCGCTATTAGCTTCGCTCACTTCTTTGTGGGCCTCACCTGCATCATCTCGCAGCGCAACATCATGAAGCAGATCTTTGGTTACTGCCTTATGGAAAACGGCAGCCACGTGACGCTCGCGCTTTTGGCCCCCACCGCTCCCGAGATCATCGAGATCGGTATCGCCACCGACGCCATCTTTGCCGTCATCATCATGTCCATCGTCGTGCGTCGCATTTGGGACGACTCCCACTCGCTCGATGCGCGCGACCTGTCCGAGCTGAGGGGGTAGTCCATGGAAACGTTGATTCTCGCCCTGCTCGCGACTCCTTTGGTGTTCTCGCTGGTTATGGCGTTTTTGCCCAAGAACACGTCCTATAACGTGTTTGCCGGTCTCAACCTGGTCTCCGTCGCAGCCGTCCTGGTGCTGTCGATTATGACGGCCGGTGACGTCCTTATGAGCGGCGAAACCGCGAGCGCTCTTGGCCTGTGGTTCCACCTCGATTCGCTGGGCGCCATCTTTGTGCTGCTCATCGGCTTTATCGGTTTTCTTACGGGGCTGTTCTCGCTGCCCTATGTAAAGGCCGATATCGAGGAGGGCTCCATGCCCGCCGAGCGCGCCAAGCAGTATTTTGCACTGTTTAGTCTGTTCGTGTTTACCATGCTGCTCGCGTGCCTGTCCAACAACATGATCCTCACGTGGGCCGCCGTGGAAGCAACCACGCTTTCCACCGTGTTCCTGGTGGGTATCTACAAGAACAAGACGGCCCTCGAGGCTTCTTGGAAGTATGCGATGGTCTGCACCGCCGGCGTGGCCTTCGGCCTGTTCGGTACGCTGCTGATCTACGCCAACGCCGCCGACGTGATTCCCAACGCCCACGAGGCCGCATTCCTGTCGTGCGTGCTGCCGTATGCCGACCAGTTCGACCCGACGCTCATGCGCCTCGCCTTTGCGTTTATCGTGATCGGCTTTGGCACCAAGGCCGGCCTGTTCCCCATGCACACTTGGCTGCCCGATGCCCACTCCCAGGCCCCGAGCCCTGTCTCGGCCCTGCTCTCGGGCGTGCTGCTTAAGTGCGCCATGCTTGTGATCATGCGCTTCTACGGCTTTACCATCCAGGCCGTGGGCGCTGAGTATCCGCAACTTTTGCTGCTGATCGTCGGCACGCTGTCCATTTTGGTGGCGGCACTTTCGATGTTTCGCCAGGACGACCTCAAGCGCCGCTTTGCGTACTCGTCTGTGGAGAACGTGGGCGTTATCGCCCTGTGCCTGGGTATCGGTGGCCCGCTGGGTATCGCCGCGGCCCTGCTGCACTGCGTGTTCCACGGCTTTACCAAGACGCTTGCCTTCTGCGTGTCCGGCAACATCCAGCACGCCTTTGGCACGCGTAGCCTGGCCAAGATCCAGGGCGTCGTCGAGGTTGCGCCCGCAACCGCCGCGCTCGCCGTCCTGGCACTGCTCGGTCTTGGTGCCTTCCCGCCCTTTGGCATGTTTATCTCCGAATTCCTGACTTTTGTCGCCGGTGTTACCGCCGGTCCCATGTGGCTGGTCGTCGTGGTCGCCCTCGGTCTTACCGTGGCCATCTCCGCGCTCACCCGCATCGCACTCAAGTCGGTATTCGGCCATGCGCCCCAGGGCATGGGCAAGCATGAGGCCCCGGCGCTCATGCTTATCCCCGAAATCATCCTGGCTGTCATGATCTTGTGGTTTGGCATCGCCACCCCGCTGCCCCTCGTGCACGGTGTGGAGACCGCGACCGGCATCGTACTCGAGCAGAGCACCGAGGAACTTCACGCGACGCCGATGTACCGCGCTGTGTTCGGTACCGAGACCGCTCAGAGCGAGGTGGAGTAACGAATGATTGAAACTGAGAACAAGGTGTATGCCCGTCGCTGCGAGAGCCATGTCGAGGCCCTGCGCCGCGCCGTTCCGGGCTGCATCGAGAAGGTCGAGTGGCAGTGCGAGGACCAGCTGACGATTACCGTCAAGCAGGACAAGCTGCCCGAGGCCGTCCACTACCTGTACTACGAGCGCTACGGCTGGATTCCCGTGATCATCGGCAACGATGAGCGCAGCCTGTGCGGCCGTTACGCCGTGTACTACGTCATCTCCATGGAGGGAGAGGACCCCGGCTGGGTGACCGTGCGCACCGAGGTCGATCCCGCCAAGATGACGTTCCCGTCCGTGACGCCGTTCGTCCCCGCCTGCGTGTGGGGCGAGCGCGAGCTGCGCGATATGTTCGGCCTGATCCCCGAGGGTCTGCCCGATCGTCGTCGCCTGGTGCTGCCCGACGATTGGCCCAGCGGCCTGTATCCGCTGCGCAAGGACTCCATGGACTACCGCTTCCGTCCCGCTCCCGCGAGTGACATGGAAAACTACGAGTTCTTGGCCGATACCAAGGGCAAGGAGACGACGCTCGTTCCCATGGGCCCGCTGCACATTACTTCCGACGAGCCCGGCCACTTCCGCCTGTTCGTTGAGGGCGAGACGATTGTCGACGCCGACTACCGTCTGTTCTACGTGCACCGCGGTATGGAGAAGGTCGCCGAGACGCGCCTGAACTATGACGCCGTGACGTTCCTCGCCGACCGCATCTGCGGCATCTGCGGTTGCGCCCACTCGGTGGCCTATGCCGAGGCCGTCGAGCGCGCTCAGGGCATTCATGTCCCGCCGCGCGCCCAGTACATCCGCGCTATCATGCTCGAGGTCGAGCGCCTGCACTCGCATCTGCTCAACATTGGCCTGGCGTCGCACTACACGGGCTTCGACTCCGGCTTCCAGCAGTTCTTCCGCGTCCGCGAGAAGTCCATGGACCTGGCCGAGAAGCTCTCCGGTCACCGCAAGACCTACGGTCTCAACGTGATCGGCGGCGTGCGTCGCGACATTTTGGCCGAGCAGAAGCTCTCCACGCTCACGACCATCCACCAGCTGCGCTCCGAGGTTCAAGAACTCGTCGACGTGCTGCTCTCTACGCCCAACTTTATCGAGCGTACGAGCGGTATCGGCATTCTGGACCGCAAGATCGCTCGCGACTTCTCGCCGGTCGGCCCGCTCATGCGTGGCTCGGGCTATGCCCGCGACGTACGCTTTGACCATCCCTTCGACGGCTACGCCGATCCGGACGTCCAAAAGATGCACGCTGCCACGGCCGACACCTGCGATGCCTTCGGCCGTACCGCCGTCCGCATCCAGGAGGTCTACGATTCGATCGATATGATCGAGACCATGCTTGAGAACTGCCCGTCGGGCCCCATCCTCACCACGGATTGGGAGTACACCCCGCACAAGTACGCCATCGGCGCCACCGAGGCGCCGCGCGGCGAGGACGTGCACTGGGCCATGCTCGGCAACAACCAGAAGTGCTACCGCTGGCGCGCCAAGGCCGCCACGTACAGCAACTGGCCGGTCCTGCGCTACATGTTCCGCGGCAACACCGTGGGCGACGCGGCGCTGATCGTCGGCTCGCTCGACCCGTGCTACTCCTGCACCGACCGCGTGACGGTGACCGATGTCGCCGCCAAGCGCGACCACGTGCTCGACAAGGAGCAGTTCGAGAACGTCTGGCGCGACAAGTCGCCGCTTGCGGGCGAGGGCACCATGGCCGCTCCGCTCGATGAGGAGGCGCTCTAATATGCTGAAGCTTTGGAAGGTTAACGCCAAGGCCGGCGACGCGACGGTCAAGTACCCGTTTGCGCCGTTCCCCACCAACAAGGACATGCGCGGCAAGCCCGAGCACAACGCCGAGCTCTGCATCGCCTGCGGTGCCTGCGGCGTGGCGTGCCCGGCCGATGCCATTCGCATGGACACCGACCTTGCGGCCGATACCATCACCTGGTCGATCGACTACGGTCGCTGCATCTTTTGCGGCCGCTGCGAGGAAGCCTGCCCCATGGAGGCCATCAAGCTCACCGAGGAGTTTGAGCTGGCTGTCATGAGCAAGGACGACCTCACCAGCAAGAGCGTCTATACGCTCGAGCACTGCTCGCGTTGCGGCAAGCCGTTTGCCCCGCACAAGGAGATCGACTACGCCAAGCGCCTGCTGCAAAAGGCCGGCGGCATGGAGGCCGAGCAGGCCGCCCGTACCGTCGGTATGTGCCAGGAGTGCAAGCGCGAGCTCGACGCCCTGCGCGCCGCCTCGGCCGTAAAGACCGGCAACGCGCGCGGCATGGCTGCCAACGAGACGCTTGCGTCCGGTGAGCCCCAGGGCCCCGGCATGGAGTATCTGGGCGGCCACGGCGTGAACCCGGAGTATGTCGACCGCGAGCTCAACCCCGATGCGCCCGAGATCCCCGCTGGACCTGCACCGGTCGAGGGCATCATCATGGATTTTGATACGAAGGAGGAGTAACCATGGCCGAACCCACGCTTTTGCCCGAGCGGCTTCAGTACCGCCCGACCAAGATCGAGCTCGACGAGAGCATCGAGAAGGCCAAGGCGACCCTTCTTAAGAAGATCAAGCGCTCGGTGTACGTCTACCGTGTCGACTGCGGCGGCTGCAACGGTTGCGAGATCGAGATCTTCGGTTCCATCACGCCCGTCTTCGACGTCGAGCGCTTTGGCATCAAGGTCGTGCCCTCGCCCCGTCACGCCGACGTGCTGCTGTACACCGGCGCCGTGACGCGTGCCATGCGCATGCCGGCCCTGCGCGCCTTTGAGGCCGCACCCGATCCCAAGATCGTGGTGTCCTATGGCGCGTGCGGCTGCACCGGTGGCATCTTCTACGACAACTACTGCGTCTGGGGCGGCACGGACAAGGTTCTGCCGGTCGATGTCTACATCCCCGGCTGCCCGCCCAGCCCCGCGCAGACCATCTACGGCTTTGCCATGGCGCTCGGTCTGCTGGACCAAAAGCTCCATGCCGAGACCACGGTGGAGGCCGCCGGCGAGCAGGCCGATATCCTGCACCCCGGTGTGCCGTACAAGCTGCGCGTTGCCATCGAGCGCGAAGCTCGCGCCATGAGCGGCTACCGTTACGGCCGCGACCTGGCCAACGAGTTTATGGATACGCTTGAGAGCGCGCCCAAGGGCGATATCCGCGGTGCCATGGCGCTGCTCATCGACAAGCAGGACGATCCGCGCCGCGTCGAGGTGTACTCGGCGCTGCAGGATCTGGTGCTGGCCGGAGGTCGCTAGATGGAGCTCACGGACCGCTCTGGTTACTTTGCGGGCCCCGGTATGCTCGGCGGCTCCTTTGGCGATGCCTCGCGCGCAAGCGACGAGGCCGCCGAGGGCGTCGCCGACCCCTGCCTGGGCCATGCGCCCGACCAGGTGGTCTTCTATGAGCTCACGCGTAAGTTTGTGGAGACCGAGGAAGACGTTCCCCAGGAGGCCTGCGACGTGCTGTACTACACGCTCGCCGTGGGCCACCACACCGGCGTGCTCGACTGCTTTGAGCCGCGCCTATCGGTGCCGGTGGATGTGTTCTATTCGCTCGTCGACGCGTTGCCGGAGGGGGAGGCCAAGACCAAGTTCGAGGCCATCCGCTCCTTTGGCGAGTGCCAGCTCGACAAGGCGGCGGTGCCGTCGCTGCTCGAGGCCTGCGATATGCTGCTCGACGAGCGCGGTTTTCGCGGTTCGGCCAAGGCCGACATCTCGGTGTTCGACGACGACTTTGGCCTGCATGCCCAGCAGGTCGCGTTCTTAATGAAGTTCCGCGATCTGGTTGAGCGCGTGCGCGATGTGTCGGGCGTGTATCTGACGGGGAGGTTACAGTAATGGGTCGCGTTGTGGATGGCCGCGTGAACGGTGCTCCCTTTGCCGGTATTGTTCTCACGGCGGGAAGCGTGCTGCGCGCCGACGATGCCGCCGGCCCCGTGCTCTCCAAAAAGATGGAAGACGCACCCATCGCCGGTTGGTACACCATCGACGGCGGCCAAACGCCCGAGGACGACATCATCGAGGTCAAGCGCGAGCGTCCGCCTCGCCTGGTCTTGGTCGATGCCGCCGACATGGCGCTGCCCGTCGGGTCCATCCGCTTGCTCGACAAGCGCGATGTGGCCCGCAAGTCGATGTTCACCACGCATTCGCTTCCTTTGTCGATTCTGATCGAAGAGATTGAGCAATCGTGCGAAGATATCGTCTTCATAGGGATTCAGCCGGGCGATACGGAGTTCTATAACCCCATGTCCCCGGAGGTCTTTGAGGCCGTCGACGCCGTGTACGACGCCGTGGCCGCCAACGACTTTTCCCACTTTGTCCGCTTGGGGCAAGAGCAATAGGTGCGCTTGTCCCTGCTGATTAGGAAAGAAGTGATTGACATGGCAGATTCCAAGGTGGAGTACCCTGCTCCCGATTGCCTGGCACCCGCCGCGATCGAGGCCAAGACCGAGGCCGCCGGCGTGACCAAGGCCAACCTGCCGGTCGCAAAGGCCTTTCTGTTGGCAATGTTCGCCGGTGCGTTCATCGCCTTCGGCGGCCTGTTCTTTACCGTGTTCTTGAGCGATAGCACGCTGGGCTGGGGCGCCCAGCGCGTCGTGGGCGGCCTGTGCTTTTGCCTGGGCCTGGTGCTGGTGCTGGTGTGTGGCGCCGAGTTGTTCACCGGCAACTCGCTTATGGTCTGCGCGCTCAAGAGCAAAAAGATCACCCTGGTCCAGATGCTCAAGGCTTGGGTCGTCGTATGGGTCGGTAACTTTGTCGGTGCCCTGTTCATCGTCTTTTTGGTGTACATGGCCGGCATTTACAAGCTCAACGGCGAGGCGGTCGCCAATTCCATGGTGAGCGTCGCCGCCGGCAAGGTGACGATCGACTGGGTGACGATCTTCTTCCGCGGCATCCTGTGCAACATCTTTGTGTGCCTGGCTGTGTGGATCGGTACCGCCGGCAAGACTGTAGTCGATAAGGTTGTGGGCATTCTGCTGCCCATCGCCGCCTTTGTGGCCTGCGGTTTTGAGCACTGTGTTGCCAACATGTACTTTTTGCCCATGGGTGCCGTGATGCACGCGTGCGGCTACGGTGCCGACGTCGCCGGTGCCGATGCGCTCAACGCCGCGGGCATTGCGTTTAACCTGTCCGCCGCCACGCTGGGCAACATCGTGGGCGGCGCGGTTCTGGTCGCGCTCGGCTACTGGTTTATCTACGCCAAGAAGTCCGAGGCGTAAGGTATCGTCTGTTTGACGTTGGGCCTCCCGCGGGGCGTTGCCGTGCGGGAGGCTTTTTGGGTCTGGGGCTCGTCGCCGGGCTTTTGGCCTGTTGTGTTTGGCTGATGAAAGGGGTAATCGAGATGGCATCAGCTGTGAAGCGTGACGGTCGCGCCGTGGTGACCACATGCGGGGGATGCTATGCCGATTGCGCCTTTGCGGCACGCGTTGAGGATGGGCGTGTGGTGACTAAGTTGCCGGTGCCGGGGCATCCGTGCGCGGCGCGAGCCCTGTGTGCCCGCGGGCGGCATCGCCTGGCAATGCCGTTTGACGAGCGCGACCGCATTGTACACCCCATGCGCCGACGAGCTGATGGCTCGGGGTTCGATGCGATTTCGTGGGATGAGGCGTTCGCGCAGATCGCAGCGCGCCTTGGGGAGATTGTTGACGGGCATGGTCCCCGTGCGCTGGGCATGACGCTTGGCGTGCCCTCGTTCGACCGCTACTGGGCGTATCGTTTTATGCATGCGCTGGGCTCGCCCAACGTGTACGGTGCCGATGGCGCCTGCGAGGTAAGCCGTCTCACCGGTTGGGAGCACAGCCTGGGCTATAGCCCCGCCTCCGACCTGGCGCATACCGATTGCATCATGTACCTAGGGCGTTCACTGGTGGATTCGTCGACGATGGGGGCCGTTGATGCGCTCAACGATGCGCGCCGGCGTGGGGCGAAGATCATCGTGGTCGACCCGCGGCGCAGTGGCTCTGCGGCGCTTGCCGACCGCTGGTTGCGCGTGCGCCCGGGCTGCGACTTGGCGCTGCTGTTGGGTATTGTCCACGTGTTGATTGCCGAGGACCTGTACGATCACGAGTTCGTGACCCGTTATACCACGGGTTTTGACGAGCTGGCGCAGGCAGCCGCTGTTTGGACGCCCGAGTGGGCTGAGTCGATGTGCGATGTGCCGGCGGACGATATCCGAGCGACTGCGCGTGATTTGGCTGCCGCGGCGCCTGCTGCGGTGGTGGACGCGGGCTTTCATGGCGGCATCGGTATCGCGTATGCCAATAGCACCCAGACCGCGCGCGCTATTTGCTTGGTCGATGTGCTGCTGGGCTGCATCGGACACGCGGGCGGCGCGCTCAACCCGCCCACGCCGCTTGTGTTGGGCGATTTGGACCCTGCGTGTTTCGCTACGCCGTCGATGCCACGTGAGCCCAAGTTGGGGTCCGAGCGCTATCCACTGGTCGATCCGGTGCGCGGCCTGTGCACGACCATCGGTCAGTCGATTCTTGCCGGCGATTTGCGTGGACTCATCGTCTATGCCAGTAACCCCGGTGCGGGCTATGGCAATGCGCGGGCTTGGTTGGGTATTTTGCAGCAGCTCGACTTGCTCGTGACGATTGATATTCGCTGGTCCGAGACGGCGCGTGCTTCTGACTTCGTGTTGCCCGACGTGACGTATCTGGAGGCCGACCGCGGCGTGGGCACAGTCGTGGGTGCCAATGATTCGCGCGTGTTCTACCGCAATGCCGTGCTGCCCGTGCAGCATGACGACACGCGACCGGGGCGGGAGATCTTTGCCGGTCTGGCGCAGGCGTGTGGCGTGGGCGAGTACTTCCAGTTTACGCCTGACGATCTGGCGGCTGCCCAGGTGGCGCCTTTTGGGATCAATCTGGACGAGCTCAAGGAGCGCGGCTGGGCCGACACGGGTGTTGCGTTGCCGTCGCGTACGGGCGAGCCGGCGATTCCCTTGGATCGCGGCAAGATTGCGCTGGCAAGCGACATATGGGAGCGAGCCGGCATGGGTCGTGTGCCCAACTGGATCGCTCCCATGGTGGAGCCCGGCCCGGGGATGTTTCGCCTCATTAGCGGCAACCGTCCCTTTGAGTCGCATACTTCGCGCAGGCTCGCGGCCCAAGGTGCCGCCGAGGCGGGCTCGGACCTGGATGCCGTGCAAATGAATGCCGATGCTGCTGCGCACATGGGCATCGCCGACGGCGAGGTCGTCGAACTCGTGAGCGATATGGGCCGCGACCGCGTGCGCGTGGAGACAACGCCGTATCTGCATCCGGCGTGCATCTTCACCTCGGCCGCTCCCGGCGGGCGTTCGTTTGGCGCCGATGCCGGTGGCGCTCAAGCCTTGGGCGTGGGCCCGCTCGACCATACGCCGCTGCGATGGGACCCGTTGACGGGTGCCGCGCTCACCCAGGAAAACGCCGTTCGCGTGGAAAAGATCGCGGCGCGCGAGGATAATAACGAATGATCGATTCAGCCGATCGAATTGGCTGATAGTTTGACGTTCGAACGATTGATTCATCTTTGGTTTTGAAAGGCCGCACATGAGCGATAGCCAGAACATGTCCGATGAGGTGCGCGCCCGCCTGCGCGCCATTCCCTCCGTCAACGAGCTGCTTGCCGAGTGGCCGGTAGTGAAGGCGGCGGGGGAGACCTGCGACGCGGTGGTGCATGCCGCCGTCACGGCCGAGCTCGACGAGGAGCGCGCCGCCATTCGCGCCGGTGCCGCCCCGCGCTCTAAGCGCGACCTGGCCTCGGCCATCGAGTGGCGTGCACATCGATCCGCACTGCCGAGCCTGCGTCCTGCCGTCAACGCCACGGGTGTGGTCATCCATACCAACTTGGGTCGCGCCCCGCTCGCGGAGTCGGCGGCAAAGGCCGTGGCCGAGGTCGCGCGTGGGTACAGCACGCTCGAGTACAGTGTGGACACCTGCTCACGTGGGTCGCGCAAGGAGCACGCCGCGCAGCTCATCCGCTCACTTACCGGTGCCGAGGACGCGCTCGTGGTCAACAACAACGCCGCCGCGGTGCTGCTGGTGCTGGCGACTCATGCCGCGGGCAAAGAGGTCATCGTCAGCCGCGGCGAGCTTGTCGAGATTGGCGGCAGCTTCCGCATCCCCGATGTCATGGCGGCCTCGGGCGCCAAACTCGTCGAGGTCGGCGCCACCAACCGCACGCACCTGGCAGATTATGAGCAAGCCATCACGCCCGATACGGCGATGATCCTCAAGGTCCATCCTTCCAACTATCGCATCGAGGGCTTTCACGAGGAAGTGAGCTCAAGGGAGCTCGCCGCACTGGCCCATAAGCATGGCCTGCTGTTCTATGAAGACCAGGGGTCGGGCGCGCTGCTGCCCGACGACATCTTGGTGCGCGGCGGCGAAGAAACCACGCCGGCTTCGGTTTCGGCAGGGCTCGATCTGGTGTCGTGCTCGGGCGATAAACTGCTTGGTGCCGCACAGGCGGGCATTATCATGGGCCGTCGCGATCTGGTCCAGGCCTGCGGGTCGCATCCGCTTATGCGTGCCCTGCGCCCGGGCAAGCTCGCACTGGCGGCGCTCGAGGCTACACTGCGCATCTACATGGACGGGGCGGATGTGGCCCATCGCGATATTCCGGTGCTCAGCATGCTTACGCTGCCGCAGGCTCACTTGGAGCGACGTGCCCGCAAGCTGCGCGATCGTATGGTCGCCGGGCTCGACAAGGCCGGTTGCCCGTGCGCCGTTCAGGTGGAGATCGTCGAGGAATCGTCGACCCCCGGTGGCGGCTCACTGCCTACCGTCGAGCTGCCCACGATGTGCGTTGCCGTGCGTCTTGTTGACGCGCGCCTGACGGTCGATGCGCTCAAGCGCTCGCTTGTCCAGGACTTCGACACGCCGGTCGTCACGCGAACCTCGCACGATCGCATTTTGTTTGACGTCCGTACGCTCGTGGGCGACCGCGATATCGAGACGGCGGCATTGACGCTCGTCGCGTGCGTTGAGAAGGCGATTGCTCGATGAGTGAGGTTCAGACGCTGGTGGAGTGTCCCGTTATCGTTGGCACGGCGGGTCACGTTGACCACGGTAAGTCCGCACTGATCGAGGCGCTGACCGGCAAGAATCCCGACCGTCTGGAAGTTGAGCGCCGTCGCGGTATGACCGTGGAGCTGGGCTTTGGCGAGCTGGCGCTGCCGAGTGGCAAGATCGTCGGCCTGGTCGACGTGCCTGGCCATGCCCACTACCTGCGCGCCATGGTGCAGGGTGCCACGGGCATCGACGTGGCCGTGCTGGTGGTTTCGGCCGTCGAGGGCGTGATGCCGCAGACCCGCGAGCACGTGCATGTGCTGGAGCTGCTGGGCGTTACGCATATGGCTGTCTCTTATTACACATCTGACGCTGCCGACGAACTCTAG
>CABSNH010000012.1 GCA_902478985.1 uncultured Collinsella sp. | reverse complement strand
GCGGATTGGGTCATATGAGCGAAAACCCGCCAGAGCGAGCAAGGTGCCTTGAAACAAGGCGGCATTGACCTTCTGGTCATTCCGCCGAAGTTTAAAGGCAGATTGCCGCTCTGGCGGGCTTGCAGCGTCAACTGGTTACGCGGGCTGGTAAGCCCGCGTAACCCTAGTAGTTGGCTTCGTAGCCGTTGCCGTCACCGGTGGGCTCTTCGTAGTAATCGGAGCCGTCGCTCGAATCGTCGGAATCGTCCGAGCCACCCGACGAGGTCACGGTGCCATATGCGTAGTCCTCGGACGTATTGTTGTTGAGGTCACCGATCGTGGAGCTGGAGCCGTCTGAAAGGCCCATGGTGTTGGGACCCTTGGGATCCTCACCGGCGTCGACGCGGGCCATCATTTCCTTAAGCTCGTCTTCGTAGACAAAGACATAGCTCACGCCATCGATCATAGTGCTGTCGTCAGCATACGAAGGCAGGTTGGCCGAGTAGATGCCCTCGACATCCATGCCGCGCATGGCATTGACCGTGGAGACGATATCCTGAACGCTCATATCGGTTACGAGCATATCGGACAGCGAATTAACCAGGCCAAAGATCTTCGTGGCATCGAAGTTATTGAGAATCTGGTTGGCAAGGGCGCCAAGCACCTGACGCTGATGGCGCATGCGCGTGTAATCGCCGTCGGCATAGGTGTAGCGGCAGCGGGCATAGGTAAGGGCGGTAGCGCCGTCCATATGCTGCTGACCAGCGGTAATCTTAATATCCAGGTGCTCGGGATCGTCGACGTCGTCGGTCGCGTTGATGTCGATACCGCCAACCGAATCAATAAGCGACTGCATGCCGTCAAAGCTGACCTCGGCATAGTGAGAAATCTGCACGCCGCACAGCTCGTTGACCGCCTGGACCATGGCCTCGGCGCCGCCAACGGTGTGGCAGGCGTTGATCTTCATGGTCTCGCCCTTGTACACGACCTTGGTGTCGCGCGGAACGGAAATGAGCGTCGCCTGCTTTTGCGTGGGGTCGATGCGTGCCAGGATAATCGAGTCGGCACGATACGTATCCTCGCCCGGACGACCGTCGGTACCAAGAAGCAACACGTAGAACGGATCTTTTGCCTCATCGGTATCGACCAGAATCTGGCGCAGGTTGTTGGTAATGACATTGGAGTCACCAAGCTTGCCCATGATAGTGGCAAACCACAGACCTGCAGCGGTCGTGGCGCTCAGCAACACACCGAGCACGGCGATGAGCGCGACACGGCGAACCGTGCGGCCGCGACGGCGCTGCCGGGCGCGCTCGGAATAGCGTGCGACATTGTCGCGACTGTAGATCTTGGCCTGCGCACCAGTCGAGGGTCTTCGGGTGTTATCCGCTAGGGGCTTCTTGTTAAACATAGGCAACCTGCATTAGTAGATGACGGGATCGGGAACGGTGGCATGTTCGACATGCGCGCCAAGCGCCTGCAGCTTTTCGACAAACCGCTCGTAGCCACGTTTGATGTGATGGATGGCCGAGACCTCGGTAACGCCATCGGCGATAAGACCGGCAACCACAAGAGCCGCGCCGCCACGCAGGTCGGGTGAGGTGACCTGTGCGCCCGAGAAGCCCTTGACGCCGTGAATCATGGCGTGATGGCTCTCGATACGAATATCGGCACCCATACGTACCAGCTCAGAGGCGAACATGAAGCGGTTCTCGAAGATGTTCTCGGTAATTACGGAGCTTCCGTCGGCAAGGGCCGAAAGCACCATGATCTGCGCCTGCATGTCGGTCGGGAAACCCGGGAACGGAAGCGTCTGGATATCGACCGGCTTGATGCGCTCGGCGCGATTGACGTGGACACCGTTCTCGATACGCTCGCACTCGATGCCCATAAGTTCCATCTTTTTGAGCACCATGCCCAGGTGGATGGGGCAGAAGCCCGTAACATCGACGCCGCGTTCATCGGCCATGAGGGCGCCGGCGACGATAAAGGTGCCGGCCTCGATACGGTCTCCCACCACGCAATGGGTAACGGGATGCAGCTCCTCCACGCCCTCGATGGTCACGACGGGCGTGCCCGCGCCGATGATCTTGGCACCCATCTCGTTGAGCATGTTGGCGAGGTCGACGATCTCGGGCTCGCGGGCCGCGTTGTCGATAACCGTGGTACCCTGCGCGCGCACGGATGCCATAATGAGGTTCTCGGTCGCACCGACACTGGCAAACTCGAGCGTGACGGTGGTACCGCGCAGACCTTGGGGCGCATTAGCGTTGATGTAGCCGTGGGCGGTGTCGAACTCGACGCCCAGAGCCTCGAGACCCAAGATATGCATATCGATCTTGCGAGCGCCCAGGTTGCAGCCGCCCGGCATGGCGATCTTGGCGCGATGGAAACGACCCAGCAGGGGGCCCATCACGGCCGTAGAGGCGCGCATCTTGGCGACAAGCTCGTAGGGAGCCTCCCAGGAATCAACCTGGGAGGTATCGATTTCGAGCGTGTGCTCATCGAGAACTTCAATCGTGGCGCCCATGCCCTTGAGCACCTTGCCCATCACGTGGACATCGGAAATATCGGGCACGTTCTGCAGCGTCGTCTTGCCCGGCGCCAGAAGCGTTGCCGCCATGAGTTTGAGCGCGGAGTTCTTGGCACCCGAGACGGGCACGGAGCCTCCGATGGCGTGGCCACCCTCAACGCGGATAATATCCAAGGTCTACCCTTTCAAAAAGCATGCCCGGGGTGGCTGGGCCATCCCGGGCATGATGTGTTCGCAAATGGTCGAACGCTAAATCGTTTGACTATTGGGCAAGCTTGAGCTTACACCATGCGATTTCATTATAGAGGTAGGCGCGGCGTGCATCATCCTCCGACAAATTACCCAGCTTCTCTTCAAAACCTTGAATATCAGCTTTAACCTTGTCGGCATCGACGGTCGCCAAATCGCAAGCGCGCTCGGCGAGAACGGTCACGACATCGTCCGCAACCTGGGCATAGCCGCCGGCCACGGCAAACGTGTGGTCGACAGTGCCCATGGCCTTATCGGAAACGCGAACGTAACCGCGGTCGATCGTGCAGATTTCGCTGGAGTGAGCAGGCAGAACGCCAAACTCGCCATCCGTAGACGGAATCGACACAAACGCAGCGTCACCCTCATAGGCGAGGCTCACGGGGCACACGATGCGGATACGCATAACCTACTTCTCCCCCATCTTGCGGGCGCGCTCGCGCACGTCCTCAATCGTGGAAGCATAGCGGAAAGCCTGCTCGGGCAGGTCATCGGCCTTGCCGTCGACAATCTCGGCGAAGGAGCGGACGGTATCCTCGACACGGACGTAGACGCCGGGGTTGCCGGTGAACTTCTCGGCAACGTGGAAGGACTGCGAGAGGAACTGCTGGATCTTACGAGCACGGTTGACCGTAAGGCGCTGCTCCTCGGACAGCTCGTCCATACCCAGAATGGCGATGATGTCCTGAAGGTCGGAGTACTCCTGCAGGAGCTCCTGAACCTTGACGGCGACACGGTAGTGCTCCTCGCCGACGATCGAGGGATCGAGAGCGTCCGAAGAAGACGCGAGCGGGTCGATAGCCGGGAACAGGCCGAGCGACGAAATGCTACGCGAAAGAACCGTGGTGGCGTCGAGGTGCGTGAACGTCGTGGCAGGCGCAGGGTCGGTCAGGTCGTCTGCGGGGACGTAGACAGCCTGGACGGAGGTAATGGAGCCCGTCTTGGTCGAGGTAATGCGCTCCTGGAGGTCGCCCATCTCGGTTGCCAGCGTGGGCTGGTAACCAACGGCGGACGGCATACGGCCCAGCAGTGCGGAAACCTCGGAACCTGCCTGGGAGAAGCGGAAAATGTTGTCGATGAACAGCAGAACGTCCTGACCGCGATCGCGGAAGTACTCAGCGGTGGTAAGGCCGGCCAGACCGATGCGCAGACGCGCTCCGGGCGGCTCGTTCATCTGACCATAGACCAAGCAGGTCTTGTCGATAACGCCAGACTCGCTCATCTCGAGATAAAGGTCGGTACCCTCACGGGTGCGCTCGCCGACACCGGTGAACACCGAGGTGCCGCCGTGCTCCTGGGCGAGGTTGTTGATGAGCTCCTGAATCAGAACGGTCTTGCCGACGCCGGCGCCGCCGAACAGACCCGTCTTGCCGCCACGGATGTAGGGCTCGAGCAGGTCGACGGCCTTGATGCCGGTCTCGAAGATCTCGGTCTTGGTGGTGAGCTCGTCGAAACGGGGCGCTGCATGGTGGATGGGGTAGAACTCCTCCACCTCGGGCATGGGCTTGCCATCGACGGGCTTGCCCATAACGTTCCAAATACGGCCGAGCGTCTTGGGGCCAACGGGCATCTTCATGGGCTCACCGGTATCGGTGGCGATGAGGCCGCGCTGCAGGCCGTCGGTCGAGGACATGGCGACCGTGCGGACGACGCTGCCCGGAAGCTGGCTCTCGACCTCTAGGATCGTGCTCAGATGACCGATCGGGGTCTCGGCCTCGACCGTGAGCGCGTTGTAGATCGGGGGCACCGCACCGTCAAACTTGACGTCGACGACAGGGCCGATGATACGCACGATGCGACCATCACCGGCAGTCGTCTTCTTGGTGGCTTCCTCGACCGCAAGCTTTACGGTGTTATTAGCCATTACTGTTCCTCCAATGCTGAGGCTCCGCCGACGATCTCGTTAATCTCGGTCGTGATCGAAGCCTGACGCACGCGACTATACGTGCGGGTAAGGGTCGAGATGATCGCGGTGGCGTTTTCCGTCGCGGAGTGCATGGCCTTGCGGCGTGCACCCTGCTCGGCGGCCGCCGAATCGATCAGGGCCTGGTAGATGACCGTCAGGATATACGACGGTACAAGCTTGCCGAGAACATGCTCGGGAGAGGGCACGAACTCGAACGTGGACGAGATGCGCTTAGGGGCGTCGGTCTCGTTCTTACGCGGACCGTGGGCCATAGCGATCATCTCGGGGTCGAGCGGCAACAGATGCTCGACGCGAAGCTCCTGATCCACGCGGTTCTTGGCGTGGTGGTAGACAAGCTCGACACGGTCAAGCTCACCGGCACGATACGCATCGCAGATATGAGAGGAGATCATGCGGGCCTGATTGAAATCGGGCTCAGAGGAGTTGCCCTCAAAGTGCATGACGACGTTTGCGCGGTCACGGAAATACGTGGCCGGCTTACGCCCGCACGCGATGATCTCGCACTCGATGCCGTCGTTCGCCCAAGAAGCGGCGAGCTTTTCGGCCGTGCGCTCCACCGTCGTATTGAAACCGCCGGCAAGGCCGCGGTCCGAGGCAATAACGACAATCAGGCCATGCTTGACGCTCTCATGCTTCTGCAGCATGGGATCGGTGCCCGAACAGGAGGCGTCGCCGGCGACCGTCAACATGACGTCGGTCAGCGCCTCCTTATAGGGCTCGGCCTGCTTGGAGCGATCGAGAGCACGACGGATCTTGGCCGTAGAGACCATCTCCATCGTGCGCGTGATCTGCTTGGTCGTGGTAACCGAGGAGATTCGCTTCTTAATGTCGCGAAGGTTGGCCATGGGGCTTAGTTCTCCTCTGATCCAGAAACATCCGAATGGTGCTTGGCCATGAACTGCTGCTTGAAGTCGCCGATGACGCGCAAGAGCTCAGCCTTGGTGTCATCATCGATCTTCTTGGCGCGAACCTTGTCGAGCAGCGAGCCAAAGCCATTGTCCATGTACTCGATGAGCTCGGCACGGAAAGGCAGCACGTCGGCGATCTCCAGGTCATCCAGGAAGCCCTCGTTGCCAGCGAACAGCGTAACGATCTGCTCGGAAACCTCGAACGGCTTGTAGCGCGGCTGCTTAAGGAGCTCGGTCATGCGAGCGCCGTGGGTAAGCTGCTTTTGCGTGGCCTCGTCGAGGTCGGAGCCGAACTGCGTAAAGCCGGCGAGCTCCTGGTACGAAGCAAGGTCCAGACGGAGGTTGCCGGCGACCTGCTTCATAGCCTTGGTCTGTGCGTCACCACCGACGCGGGACACGGAGATGCCCACGTCGACTGCCGGGCGCTGGCCCTGGAAGAAGAGCTCGGACTGCAGGTAGATCTGACCATCGGTAATGGAAATGACGTTGGTCGGAATGTAGGCCGAGACGTCGCCGTCCTGGGTCTCGATGATCGGCAGGGCCGTCATGGAGCCGTAACCGTTCTTCTTGGACATCTTGACGGCACGCTCGAGCAGACGAGAGTGCAGGTAGAAGATGTCGCCAGGATAGGCCTCGCGTCCGGGCGGACGATGCAGCGTCAACGACATCTGACGGTATGCCACAGCCTGCTTGGACAGGTCGTCGTAGATGACGAGCACGTGGCCGCCGGGATTGGTCTCGCTGGCGGGCTTGCCGTCCTCGCCGTTGTACATGAAGAACTCGCCGATAGCGGCACCGGCCATAGGCGCGATGTACTGCATAGGGGCGGAATCGGCAGCGGTTGCCGAAACGATGATGGTGTATTCGAGCGCACCGTGCTGAGCGAGGGTCTCGCGGATGTTGGCAACCGTGGAGGCCTTCTGGCCGATGGCGACATAGATGCAGACCATGCCCTTGCCGCGCTGGTTGAGGATAGCGTCGATGGCGATGGCGGTCTTACCGGTCTTACGGTCGCCGATGATGAGCTCACGCTGACCACGGCCGATAGGCACCATGGAGTCGATGGCCAACAGACCGGTCTGAACCGGCTCGCACACCGGGGTACGGTCGATGACGCCGGGGGCCTTAAACTCGATAGGACGACGGTGCGTGGCGACAATGTCACCCAAACCGTCGATAGGCTGGCCGAGCGGATTGACGACGCGGCCGAGCATGGCACGGCTCACGGGGATATCCATAATGCGGCCAGTGGTGCGGCACTCGTCGCCTTCCTTGATGGAGTCGACGGCACCAAACAGAACGGCGCCGACCTCGTCACGGTCAAGGTTCTGGGCAAGGCCGAAGACGGTCTCACCGGTATCGGAGCTCTTGAACTCCAGAAGCTCGCCTGCCATGGCGCTCTTGAGGCCGGAGACGCGCGCGATGCCGTCGCCTACCTCGTCGACCGTTGAAACCTCATGCGTATCGACCGTCGCGGAGAGGCTCGTGAGCTGCTCCTGCAGTTTCTTGGCGATATCCTGGGCATTGAGGGTTTCGGACATTAGGCTTCACCTCCGTACGAATTAGCAGAGTTTGCGAGGGTCTCCTGCGCGACGCGCAGCTGCGTCTTGACGGAAATGTCACGACGCTCGCCGCGGGCCTCGAGCACCAGGCCGCCCACGATAGACGGGTCGACCTGCTCGATAAGGAATACCTTACGACCGAAGTCCTGCTCGCATTTCTTAGTGATGGTTTGACGCAACTCGTCGTCGAGCGGGATCGCCGTGGTGACGGTCACGCCCACTACATCCTCGTCTTCCTCGGCAACATACTTAAAGGCAGCTGCCACCTTGGGAAGAAGGTCGAGCTGGTCGCGCTTGGACATGGTGTCGAGCACGGCGATGATCTCGGGGCTGGCAGAAGCCAGGCGCTCGATCATCTCGAGGTCCTCGAACACATGGTTCTCGGCCTTAGCGGCTTCCAGAAGGGAGCGCGCGTAGGTCTCGAGCACCTTGTCCTGATAGCGGCTAGTCGGCATTCAGGCTACCTGCTTCCTGGATGTAGCGCTCGATGAGCTTCTTCTGCTCGGCCTCGTCCTCGAGTGCCTCGCCCACGATCTTGGTGGCGACGGCAACGGACAGGTCGGCGATAGAGTTCGCGGCACCGGCGTAGATGGACTTGCGCTCGTCCTCGACGGTCGTATGGGCCTTGGCGATAATCTCCTCGGCCTCCTTGTGAGCAGCCTCGATGATACGGGCGCGCTCGGACTCGGCGTCCTTACGGGCCTCGAGAACGATGTCGGCAGCCTGACGACGGGCGTCGGTGACGATCGAGTCGGACTCAGCGCGCTTGGCGATAGCCTCCTGCTTGGTCTTCTCGGCCTCGTCGAGGCTCTCCTCGATCTTCTTGCCGCGCTCTTCCATGGTTTTCATGATGCCCGGCAGGGCGACCTTTGCCAGCACGATCCAGATGATCAGGAAGGCGATAAGCGCCGGGATGAACTCCGCCATCTTAGGGATGAGGATGTCCGCACCGGCAGCGCCGTCCTCGGCGAACGCGGAAACCGGCATGAGCAGCGCGGCCGCGGACGCGGAGAGTGCGATCGCGCTCTTCTGGGATGAAAGATTCATACTTGACGCTCCGTGCTATTTAACGATCAGCGCGACAACGAAGCCGATCAGAGCCAGAGCCTCGCCGAAGGCGGAGCCCATGATGAAGACGGTGAACACGCGGCCCTGGACCTCAGGCTGACGGGCCATAGCACCCGTAGCACCCAGAGCAGACAGGCCGATAGCAAGACCAGCGCCGATAACACCGAGACCGTAACCGATAACTCCCACGATTCCTCCTTTGTCGTGCGTGTCTTATTTCACGCAGGATAACCTTATTTATAACTGCCGGGCTCCATGGGTACGGGCACCGGCGGTTTAACGAATTGCCTTACCTTTAAGGCGCGAACGGAAGACTACTCCTCCTCCGCGACCTCCTCTGCCTCGGAGACATACACGGCGGTAAGGACCGTGAAGACGTAAGCCTGGATGGCGCCGACCACAAGCTCGATCGTATAAATCAGGATGAGGATGGCAAGCCAGGCCAGCGAAGGCAGGGCGCCGACGGCGTGGGCCGCGGAAACCTGCTGAAGCAGCGGCTGCATGAACATGCTCGCCATGATGGCGAACGAGCCCATGACTACGTGTCCTGCGAACATGTTGCAGAACAGACGGACGGCGAGCGTGATGAGGCGCAGGAAGGTCGAGAAAAGCTCGACGACCCACACAAGCACGTTCATCGGGAAGCTCACACCCTGCGGGGCGAGGCTCTTGATGTAGCCGATCACGCCGTGAGCCTTGCATCCGTAGTAGATGAAGTACACGAAGGCGAAGATGGCGAGCGCGGCGGTAGAGCCGATTGCGCCGGTGCCGGGCTTCATTCCCGGGATCAGGCCGATCATGTTATTGATCAGGATGAACAGGAAAAGCGAGCACAGGAACGGAAAGTGCTTCTTCCAGTTCTCACCCACGACACCCTTGCCGATATCGTTCTCGACGTACTCGATGATGTACTCGAAACCGTTGACGAAGAAGCCCTTAGGAACCAGGGTCTGCTTCTTCTTGAACACGGCCAGGACGATCAGGAGCACGATCGTGGAGACGATCAGCCAAAACGAGTACTGCGTGATGCCGCAGCTCAGATCGCCCACGACAGGGGTGGAGCTGAACTCGCTGACCAGATGATTAATCTCATCAGGCAGCTTTTCAAAAATTTCCACGACTTACCTTTCGACCTCATGAGGATCTCGCAGCGCCTTGGCGACGCGAACCGTGCAGGCGGCCATAAAGGCCACGAAGCCGATCGCCTCGCCCAGGAGGAACATGCGAAATGCCTCTCCGAACAACACAAACACAACCAAGGTAAAGACGAGCAGGGCGATTGCCGAGACCGCCAGACTCACCATACCCTTGAGCATGTCCGCATTCTGCTTATCGTCAAGAACCGGCTTGAGCGTAAAGACAAAGGGAAGGAAGGCAATTGCGCCCGCGATGGCGCCTGCAACGATAGCGAGCAGATCGGCTATCTGAAACACTGGCGTCCTCACTTTCCTTTTTAACGCCTCACAGAACAGTTCCCGCCAAACATTGGTGACTATTGTACGAGCCAATCGCTAAAGTACAACCGTAAAAACATCGGTTAATACGCACCTGTTCGTTTTCTTAAGACCTTCTTTATGCCGCAGGTAGGTAATACGTTTTTCTCGAACCCCTCTGGGCTAAACGTCCGTTAACAGGAGTGCGCGTGAACGTCTTTTGCTCGCCCGCGCGCACCATTTCTTCGTATTTGTGACCGTAGCCGACAAGGCCCGACGACTAGAGCGTGCCGTAGATGCGGTCGCCGGCATCGCCCAGGCCGGGAACGATGTAGGCAGCCTCGTTGAGATGGTCGTCGATGGCGCAGGTATAGATATGCACGTCGGGGTCCTTCTCGGTCAGCGACTTGAGGCCCTCGGGGGCCGCGACGATGCACAGTATGCGGATGTCCTTGACACCGCGCTCGCGCAGGTAGCTGATGGCCATCTCGGCCGAACCGCCCGTGGCGAGCATGGGGTCGACGACCAGGCAGATGCGCTGGTCGATATCCTTGGGCATCTTGCAGTAATACTCGTGCGGCTCGTGGGTGACCTCGTCGCGCTCCATGCCGATGTGACCCACGCGAGCGGAGGGCACCAGGTCGAGGATGCCGTCGACCATGCCAAGGCCCGCACGCAGGATGGGCACGATGGCGAGTTTCTTGCCGGCGAGCTGTTTGAACGTGGCGGTCGTGATGGGGGTCTCGACCTCGACGTCCTCCATGGGCAGGTCGCGCATGGCCTCGTAGCCGTCAAAAAGCGCGAGCTCGCGCACGAGCTGGCGGAACTGGTTGGTGCCGGTCGACTTATCGCGCAGGATCGACAACTTGTGCTGGACGAGTGGATGGTCGACAAGCGTCACGCGAGACGCATCGTAGGTAACGGTCATGGGTTGATGCCCCTTTCGTTGCAGCCGGAAGATGGCCTTGCTGACAAGGCGCATGGCGACGTTGTTGCCTCGCGCCGTGCATAAGTTTAACGGTTTGTTGTATCGAGTGCCCCGTCGCAGCCCTATTGAGCGGTGCTGAGCGAACGCCTGACCGCATCGTGCCAACCGTCCAGGTTGTGCTCGCGACGCTCAGCGGACATATGGGGATGGAATGTCTTGACGATCTGGGTGTTTTGCTCCAGCTCCTCCAGATCCTCCCAATACCCAACCGCGAGGCCCGCCAGATACGCGGCACCGATCGCCGTTGTCTCCACCGACTCACATTGCAGTACGGGGATATCCAGCAAGTCTGCCTGGAACTGCATGATGAACTCGTTGCGCGAGGCGCCGCCATCGACAGACAGGCGCTCGATCGAAAGACCCACGTCCTGCTCCATGGCACGCAGCACGTCATAGCTCTGATAGGCCATGGACTCGCAAGCGGCACGCACGATGGTCGCGCGAGTCGAGGCGCCGGTCAGACCGCATACGATGCCGCGGGCGTGCGCGTCCCACCAAGGTGCACCCAAGCCCGCGAAAGCGGGAACGAAGTAGCAGCCCTCGTTGTCGCTGATCGAGGAGGCGAGCCGTGCCGATTCGGATACGTTGGAGATAACGCCCATGTTGTCGCGCAGCCAGTTCATCGTTGAGCCGGCGGCAAAAATAGAACCCTCGAGCGCATAGCTGACCTTGCCGTCCGCAGCGATACCGATGGTGGAGACCAGGCCATTCTTGGATTCGACGATCTCGTCGCCGGTATTCATGAGCATAAAGCAGCCCGTGCCATAGGTGTTTTTGGTCTGGCCGGGATGGAAGCAGCAGTGACCGAACAGCGATGCCTGCTGGTCGCCCGCCACACCCATGATGGGCGGCATGTTGGTCATGATGTCGCTCGCGACGTGACCGTAGTCGCCCGAGCTCCAACGGACCTCGGGCATCATGGAACGCGGGGTGTCGAAGAGAGCCAGCAGGTCATCGTCCCAGTCCAACGTATGAATATTGAAGAGCGCCGTGCGACTGGCGTTGGTGTAGTCGGTGGCGAAGGTTTGGCCGCCGGTGAGATTATAGATGAGCCAGGTATCGATGGTGCCAAACATGAGATCGCCCGCTGCCGCGCTCTCGCGCGCGCCGTCGACGTTGTCGAGAATCCACTGCACCTTGGAGGCCGAGAAATACGGATCGAGCGTAAGGCCGGTGCGGGAACGCACCAGCTCCTCGCAGCCCTGCTCGGCCAGTTTATCGATTGTCGAGGCGGTGCGGCGACACTGCCACACGATGGCGTTGTAGATAGGCTGGCCACTCACGCGGTCCCACACCACCGTGGTCTCGCGCTGGTTGGAGATACCGATGGCAGCGATGCGATCGGAATGAATGCCGCTCTTAAACTGGACCTCCATCATCACGCCGATCTGGCTGGCAAGCACCTCCGTGGGATCCTGCTCCACCCAGCCGGGGCGCGGGAAGCCGGTTTTGACGCTACGACGCGCCTGGGCGACGATGCAGCCGTACTCGTCGACGATGGTCGCGAGCACCGAGGTGGTGCCGCAGTCGAGCGCCATGATGTAGGAACCGCCAAAGTTAAACGAGGCATCTTCCATGCCCAGGCTGCCCAGATTCAACGACATCGCTTACACCTTTCTATTGCATCGGGTCGGACAGAACCCGCTCGATCTCTGATGCGGGAAGTGCGCCTTGGCGCAGGATCTGGAGCTCGCCATGCTTAAACGTCACGATGGTCGAAGCGTCGCGGCACGGGGTCTCGCCCGCGTCGACGGCCACATCGACCCCCTCCAGAATGCGGTCCTCAACGTCGGCAAAGCTTGCCGGCGCGGGCGCGCCGTGCGTATTGGCGCTGGTGCAGGCAAGCGGACTGCCGCAGGCGCGGATGAGCGCCTGCACCACGGGAGAGGCCGAAGCGCGCAGGGCCACGGTGTCGTCGGCAGCGCGCATAAAGGTCGGCACGCAGGGGGCTGCCTTGACCACGATAGTCAGGGCGCCCGGCCAGCATCGTTGGGCAAGCGCGCGGGCCCCTTCCGGAATATCTACGCCGTAGCGATCGAGGGCTCCGGCATCACCGACCAGCCAGGCGACCGTTTGGGTAAGCTCGCGATGTTTGAGGGTAAAGATGCGACGGTACCCGGTGCCGAGCGCGGGCACCGCGGCGCCATTGACGGCAGCCTGCGGATCGCGCGGCCACGATGGGAATTCGCTTGTATCTTGGGGCACGGCGTCCGAGAAGGCGTTGACTGCCACGGCGACACCGTAGACCGTCTCGGTCGGGATCAGCGCCAAGCCGCCACAGCCGAGCACCTCGGCCGTACGCTCGACGGCGAGCCGATGCGGCTCGCGCGCTCCCTCGAATACCCGATAGACCGTCTGCATGTGTATGCCAGCCCCTTACGCTCTGGTGCAAGTTTGTTTACTGTGGGGCATTCTCGCACGAAACGTTCAACCTATTTGTCCAGAGCGCATGTTGGTTTGGTGAGCGGCTCTAGTAGTCGGTGAAAGTGAGGGGGTTATTGGACTGCGACGAACTTCTTTGGCCTGCCGGCGTGGCGTTCTTGGGCGGCGTAGCGCTCGATGCTGTCTATCGTTATCATCCGACGGCCGTCGACGAGTTCAGCATCGAGCTTTCCGGCTTTGACCAGCGCGGTAATCCGCGGAGCGGAAACTTTGAGGTCCAGAGCTGCGTCTTTAAATGTTCGGCACGCCGCTTCCCGAGCGTCCTCGTGGTCGATTTCGACTGAAAGGGTCACGACCTCGGCCGAGCGTTCGTACCCTGCCGGAGTCAAACCGTTGTTGAGGTCGTCGGCCAAAAACGCCATCAGTGCCTCGGTGGCATGGGCAATCGCTTCTTCGCGCGTATCGCCATCGGCAAAGGCGCCGGGAATCTGCGGGAAGCTAGCGCAGTAACCGTCGTCTTCTTTTATGAGAACGCAGTCATAGGTAAATCGCTGCCTCATTTTGCCTCCAACTACCATCCAGCTTGGCGACGAATACTTACCCACGTGCCCTTCTTTGGTCGATCACCACCAGAGCCGTTCACGGTGACAGTACGGTCACCAGAAACATACTTAGCATGACTACCGACTTGCGCGACCTTCACGAATCCATCGTGCTTGAGTAGGGCAATGATTTCCCGAAAGGTAGGAAGTTGCATGGGCCGACCTCTTTCAGCCGTCCTAATTATAAACTACTTTATAATTTTTGCTAACCAGTTAATAAATGTTACTGGCGCTGTTTGGGCTCGGTGACGATGGCTCGAACGATGCGGGGACGATCGGTAAGGTCGCGGACGATGCGCACGTCCGAGAGACCCGCCTGGCGGCAGAGCTCGGCGGCGGCGTCGAGAGCGCCCTCGTAGAGCTCGCAGGCAAACAGGCCGCCGGCGCGCAGCATATAGGGCGCCGCATTGAGCAGGCGGCGGAAGATATCGAGGCCGTCGGCGCCGCCCTCGAGCGCCAAATCGGGCTCGAAGTCCTTGACCTCGTGCGGCAACGAGCGCATAACGTCGGTCGGAATGTAAGGCGGGTTGGAGACGAGCACGTCGAAGGTGCCCCATTCCTCGCGGGGGATAGAGCTCACCAGGTTTGTGAGGTTAAAGGCGACCTCATCGGACGTAAGCCCGAGCGCGTCGCGGTTTTTGGTGGCCAGGTCGATGGCACGCGGCTCGATATCGGTAGCGGTGCAGACGACATGCCCGCGGCGCTCCCAGGCAAGGGAAAGCGAGATGCAGCCCGTGCCGCAGCCGACCTCGAGAACGCGGGCAGTGCGGGGCTCGACCGGAGCGGGCGCGGCGGCATCCTCCGTCAGAGACGCCTCGTGGTCGGCGCCTTCGATGGCGATGCCGTATTCGTCGAGCTCGGGCTCAGCGGCCTCCTCGGCCTCGGTCTCTGCTGCCTGCGCGGCGGCTTCCTCGGCCTCGCGATCGGCCAGTTCCTCGGCATAGGCGCGGCTGCCCAGTACATCGCTACCCAACGCCGCCTCGTCGGCAGCTGTGAGGTTGGCGGCACGGCGCTCGGCCGTCGCTCGCTCGTCGGCCAATGCGGCTTCGGCCTTGCGCGCTTGCTCGACTTCATCGTTCCAGGGCAGCTCAACGCGCTGACGGGCGGCAGCCTCGGGACTCAGCACCTCGGCATCCAGATAATTGAGGACTTCCTCGACGAGCATCTCGGTCTCGGGACGCGGAATGAGTACGCCGGGGGCGCACGCGACGTCGATCATGCGGAACTGCGTGCTGCCGGTGATGTACTGCAGCGGCTCGCCCTTGGCGCGGCGGACGACCGCCGCGTGCATGGTCTCGAGCTGCGCCGCATCGAGCGTCTCGTCCATACGCATATATAAGTCGATGCGCGCCAAGCCCGTGGCAGCGCAGAGCAGCCATTCGGCAGAAAGACGGGGGTGTTCCTCACCGCGCTCGGCCAGGTACTCCTTGGTCCACTCGAGACAACGTTTGATGGTCCAGATCTCGTTTGCCATGGGGTCCTCCCCTCTTAAGCGCCGGGCGGCGCGCGAATGTCGGAGCAGATTGTACGCGAGGTCAGCGCTTGGCAAGGGACGATTGAAGGCGATTATCGAGAATCAGCCCAGAATTTTGCACCGGGCTCGCTCAAAGTGTTCATTCGCCGACGTCTAGATTTGCATTCGTCAAGCTTTTGGCAAGGTTGCCCCAAAACTAACCAATATCTAACCAAACGCTTGCCACATCGCTTGACGCGCGACGCGTCAAAAATCGCCCCACGACTTCTTGGACGATTTTTCGAGCAATATTTTCAATTGCAGATGAATACCGCCAACTGCTTTAAGCAGGTAAGCAGCTCAAAGGCCATCAAAACCGATTGAATAACATCTCAAAGCAATGTACCCAACCTAGTCATTTAAGAACGTCCCCAATGACTACCTCTAAGGCGCCGCAGGTTGAGCATAAGTCAGCGAAAACGCCCCTAAGCGAGCAAGGTGACGTGAAAGAGGAGGGAAGCGTACTTTTGTACGCGACCGACGATTGAACGTCAGATTGCCGCTTAGGGGCGTTTGCAGCGTCGAGCCGTTACGCGGTTTGGTAAAACCGCGTAACCCGCTACACGGCCTGTGCCAGCTTCTCGGCTCGCTCGGCGGCGGCGAGTGCCTCGATCACGGTGCCGAGCTGATCGCCCAGAAGGACGCCGTTGTAGGTAGAGTTGAAGCCGATACGGTGATCGGTCACGCGGTCCTGGGGCTGGTTGTAGGTACGGATCTTCTCGGAACGGTTACCGTGGCCGATCTGGCTTTGCCGCTCGGCACCGAGCTCAGCCTGCTGCTTCTCGAGCTCCATCTCGTACAGACGGGCGCGCAGCATCTGCATGCAGACCTCGCGGTTCTGGATCTGGGAGCGCTGCTCCTGCGACTGCACAACGGTGTTGGTGGGCAGGTGGGTGATGCGTACGGCGGAGTAGGTGGTGTTAACGCACTGACCGCCAGGGCCCGAGGCGCAGTAAGTGTCGATGCGCAGGTCGGACTGGTTAATCTGGACGTCAATCTCCTCGGCCTCGGGAAGCACGGCGACGGTTGCCGTGGAGGTCTGGATACGGCCCTGGGACTCGGTCTTGGGAACGCGCTGGACACGGTGCACGCCGGACTCGAACTTCATGACGGAGTAGACGCGGTCGCCCTCGACCTTGAACTCGATGGATTTAAAGCCGCCGGCCTCGCTGGGACTGGAATCGAGCACGGTGGTCTTCCAGCCGCGCGACTCGCAAAAGCGCTGGTACATCTTGTACAGGTCGCCGGCGAAGATGGCCGCCTCGTCGCCACCGGCGGCGGAGCGGATCTCGACGATGGTGTTCTTGTCGTCGTTGGGGTCGCTCGGGATGAGCATGTACTTGATATCTTCCTCGAGCTGGGGAAGCTTGGCCTCGTTTTCGGAGATGTCCATCTGGAGCATCTCCTTCTCATCGGCATCGGTAGTATCGTGGAGCATTTCCTTGGCAGCCTCGATGTCATCGAGCGCGCCGATGTACTCGCGCGAGGCGGCGATGAGGTCGGACTGGTGCGCGTACTCCTTGTTGAGACGCGTGAACTCCTTGATATCGGAGGCGACGGCCGGGTCGGACAGCTTCTTCTCGAGCTCCTCGTAGGCCTTGATGATCTTTTCGAGCTTGTCGCGCATGGCAGGACTCCTTTATATGCGTGAAGGTGAAAATCGGCAGAACTGATGGGGCGCATGGCGCCACTGCGGGGGTAAGCCCAGCTAGAACATGTCGATCTTCAGATACATGCGCATCCCTTCGTGTATGGGGTACATAGTTGCGGTCTAACCCATACATGATAGCGTGCGCAGGCAAACCTGCATATAACCCGCACGGAATGAGTGGACGTAGCCGTTGAGGACGTTCCTTAACGGCTAGTCGTTTGAGAACGTCCCCACCGGCTAACAAAGGGGCTGTCGCTTTGCCACGTATTAGAGCGTTTGAAGCAGAGCGATGAAAAAGCGGATACCCTGGAGGTAGGCTCGGCGGGTAATGCGCTCGTTGGTGCCATGGACACCGCGATCGCACTCGTCGTCATCAACCACAAAGGCCGAGAAGCGAATGCACTCAGGGCAAATGCGCTGGTAGTTGGCAGCGTCGGTCGCACCGATCACGGTCGAGGGCACAATTGCCACTGGCTCGAATGATCCGTTTTCCTCCGTCCCCTTTGGATCACGGAAATAGTGGGCGGCGATGGAGCGAACCACCTCGAGCCCCGATCCGCCGACACGCGGAGACGGCGAAGGCTCGGAGCTGCCGGGACCGAGTTCGACCTCCACACGCCCGGTAAGGCCCGCCGCGGCAACCACCTCGCGGCAGCGGGTAACGACATCGGCCACGCTCGTGCCCTCGAGCATGCGGAAGTTGATATTGGCCCACATATCCTGCGGCATCACGTTAGCACCGGTGCTACCGCCCTCGATTTGGGTCGGCGCACAGGTGGTGGTCACGAGCGGATAGAGCTTCTTGCTGGCGAGGCACTCGCGCACGATGGCGTCCTTGTTGGAGGCAATCTCGTCGGCCGTGTAGAGCCCCAACTCGATGAGCTGGGCGGCAAGCAAGTCGGTCACGCGCGTCGGCCACTCGATATCGCAGATTGCGGTGATGGCACGGCTGAGCACCTCGAGCGAAGTGCCGCCGTAGGGGTTGGACGAATGCCCGCCCTCGCTATGCGTCCTCAACACGATATCGGCGTAGCCCTTCTCCGCGAGATCGGCATGCATAAGCCAGCCCTCGCCCGCGCCGTACTCGGCAGCCGAAACAATACGGTAGTCGCCCTCGTCGATCAGGTACTCAAGCTCAATGCCGCGCTCCTCGAGCACGCGGCCGATGGCGCCTGCGCCGTACTGCGTAGTCTCCTCGTCCTGGCCAAAGGCGAGCAGCAGGGTGCGCTCGTGCTCCCAGCCGTGCGCCAGCGCATACTCAACCGCCTCGAGAATGCCTGCGACCTGGTCTTTCATGTCGATAGCGCCGCGACCCCAAATGTAGGTGTCGTCCACGTGGCCACTAAAGGGGGCATGCGTCCAGTCAGCCTCGGTGCCGGGCACCACGGGGACCACGTCCATGTGGCCCATGAGCATGACGGGTTTGAGGGCGAGGTCGGAACCGCTAAGCGTCACCAATAGCGAATGGTCGATAAGCTCGACCTCCCCCGCCGCAAACACGCGCGGCCAGGCCTGCTGCATATAGACGCGCAGGTCGTCGAAGGGCTGCCAGTCCACCGCCTCGGCATCCATGCTCGAGACAGTCGGAAACGACAGCACGCGGCCCAAGCGCTCGCACGCGCCAGCTTCGTCCAAATCGGCAAAATCATCCTCATGCGCAAAGAAGCGCCAAACCTCGGCCATGGCATCCTTTCGATTGTGATGACGAGGGCCGCCCCACCGGAGCGGCCCTGCCACATAAGCGTTTGCGGTCGGTTATTTGTCCTCGAGATAACGCGAGAGGAACTCGCGGGTACGCTGGTGCTTGGGGTTGCCAAAGAGCTCCGCCGGCGCGGCGTCCTCGAGCACCACGCCCTTGTCCATAAAGACCACGCGGTCGGACACGGTTCGGGCAAAGGCCATCTCGTGCGTGACGACGACCATGGTCATGCCGTCGGCAGCGAGCTTGCGCATGACCTCGAGCACCTCTCCCACGATCTCGGGGTCGAGCGCGGAGGTCGGCTCGTCGAACAGCATGATCTGCGGATTCATGCATAGGGCACGAGCGATGGCCACGCGCTGTTTTTGACCACCGGACAGGCGGCCCACGGCGGCGTGCGCAAACTTTTCGAGTCCCACGCTCGTCAGATGTTCCATCGCGACCTTCTCGGCCTCGGCCTTGCTCATCTTTTTGAGCGTGACGGGCGCGAGCGTGCAGTTGTCGAGCACATCCATGTTGTTGAACAGGTTGAAGCCCTGGAACACCATACCGATGTCCTCACGCAGCTTGTTAATGTTGCAGCGCTCGGCCGTGAGGTCCTGGCCGTGGAACCAGATGTGGCCCGCGTCCGGGGTCTCGAGCAGGTTGAGGCAGCGCAGGAAGGTCGATTTGCCCGAACCCGAAGCACCGATGATGGTGACGACCTCGCCGGGATTGACAGCGAGGTCGATGCCCTTGAGTACCTCGAGCGAGCCGAAGCTCTTGCGCAGGCCCTCGACGCGGATGAGCGGCTCTTGGTTTTGCGCGGCGGCCGCAGCGCCGGTAGTGGCGGTATCTGCCATGATGATTCTCCTCGTCTTGAGCCTAGTTGGAGCTGGGCAGCGTGGCCGGGGCCTCGGCGCCGAGCTTTTTGCCAAAGGCCTCGAGCAGGCGGCTCGCCACAAGCGTCAGGATCAGGTAGACCACGAGTGCCACGCAGTAGACCTCCATCTGGCGGTAGTACACGCCGGCGACGGTGGTGGTGGCGTACATGAGGTCGAACACGCCGATGACCGAAAGCACCGACGAATCCTTGATATTGATGATGAGCTCGTTGGTGAGTGCGGGGATCGCGTTTTTAATGCCCTGGGGGAACACGACCTTGCGCATGGCCTGCCACTGCGACAGACCCAACGAACGCGCCGCCTCGGCCTGGCCGGCGTCGATGGACTCGATGCCGCCGCGCAGGACCTCCATCATGTAGGCGGTGGAGTTAAGCGAGATGGTGACGAGGCCGGCGGTAAAGGTGCTCCAGATCTGGTTGGCCTGGGCGGTCTCGAAGCCCATGCCGCGCAAAACGGTGAAGCCCGCGTAATAGATGAGCAGGCCCTGGACCATCATGGGCGTGCCGCGCACGATGGTGGAGTAGATGGTCGCAAAGCCGCGGCCGATACTCTTAAAGAAGCGCACCAGGTCGTTGTCCACGCGATCGAAGGTCTGAATTCGCAAGAACACAAAGAGCAGCGCCAGGAAGAATGCGATGACGGTGCCGAAGGTCGCAAGCGCGATGGTGATCTCGATACCGCGAATGAAGAAGCCCCCGCTCTTGTAGGTCATGTAGACCAGGCTCGACAAAAAGTCGCTGGGGTTGGAATCCGAGACAATGCTCACCTGCACCAGGTCGATAAACGACATGACGCAGCGGTCCACGAAAAAGATCGCCGCGATGGCGACCACGACGTAGCTGCCCAGGCATGCTCCACGACGGAAACGCTCGGATGCGAACGGCGACTTTTCGCGATAGTCGCTCCAGTGCATAAGCTTGGTGACCAGCGCCGCCGCCGACACGACGAGCCACGCCCACAGGATCGCCCAAAGGCAATCTTGGAACACGCCCGTGGGGGCCAAGAAGCTCAGCGGCGTGGGGTTGCGCTGGCTAAACGCCAGGCCGAGCGCCGCGATAACGCTCGTGCCCAGGTATACATAACGGTGGTCGGCCTTGATAAAGGAGGCCAGGCGATTGATGGTTTTCATGCTGCCTCCCTATGCCGGCTGACGGTCGAGGCACGCGTCCCACATTTGGTCGCGCTCCTCTTGGCTAATGCCCTTGAGTGCCTTGTCGATGAGCTTAAGCAGCTTGTCCGAGCCCTTGCGGCAGCCGACGTTTGCCGTGACCTCCTGCTTAAAGCCCTCGCCCTCGGCAAATTGAATCGGCACGATACCCGGGTTTTGGGCCATATAGCCCTTCTCGTTCTCAGTGTTGTAGGTCACGGCGTCGCAGGTGCCCTGCAGCAGGTTCGAAAACACCGTGGGGACCGAATCGACCGGGTTCTTGTGGACAACGCCCGGAATCTCGTCGATGACGGTATCGAGCATGGTGTCCTTTTGGCCGAGCACCGTGGCACCGCTAAAGTCGCTAAGCTTGGTGGCGTTCTGGTAGGGGGAACCCTCTTTTACGAACAGGCCAAAGTAGCCAATGAAGTACGGGTCGGAAAAGCCGACCGACTCCTCACGCTCGGGCGTGGCGCTCATACCGGCGATGATGAGGTCGATCTGGCCGTTGTTGAGCGAATCGATAAGGCCCGAAAAGCTCTGCTTGACGGCAACGGGCTCGCCACCGAGGGCCTTGCAGACGATCTTGGCGATCTGCACGTCGTAGCCATCGGCATAGGCGCCCTGCACGTTGTCGATGGGAATGGTGAACTCGCTGGCTTCGGAAACCTGCCAGTTGTACGGGGCGTAGGCCGCCTCCATGCCAATGCGGATCTTGTCCTTGCCGATCACGGAATCGGACAGGTCGTCGCGACCGCCGCCCGTCGTGGGCTGAACCACTTTGAGCGTGGACGGACGCTGACAGCCGGCGAGCGCGCCGGCGACGACGGAAGCGCTCGCAGCGAGAGCACTACCCAAAAAGATGCGACGGCTGCATACCGGCTGTGGATGCGCGTCGCGTTGATGGGGAGAATGCATAATCTGCCTTCCCTGTTGAATCGTACGCTAACGACTTAACAGGATACCGCTCAGCGTTACTTCCAGCAGATGCATATATAAGATGCATATATACAAGTTTACGAACTGAAAACGATTGGTAGTCGTTGGGGACGTTCTTAAACGACTAGTCAAACAAGAACGTCCCCAACGACTAGGCATGAAAAAGGCAAGGCATAGACCTTCTGGTCATGCCTTGCCTTTTGAATGAC
>CABSNH010000011.1 GCA_902478985.1 uncultured Collinsella sp. | reverse complement strand
GCTGGTGACGATCAAGCTGGCGCGCTGGGAGCGCCGTCGTCAATCAGCACGGCCCCGGATGCAGGCATAGGGGCGAACATAGCCCAAGGTGGCGAGCAACCGATGAAAACCGTCCCATACAAGTAGTGTTTATCCGCCTGGAAGCTTCAGCAGTGCAATTTCATGTACTTCAGATACACGCTTTTCCACGATTTCGTGTATCCGAAGTACACGAAATGCGCGTGGGGTAACTCAAAGGCGGCGACAGACGCATTGTCTGCCGCCGCCTTCTACACCGGATTTTATAGATATGTGGGGCGTTTATTCCATACCCAGCAGCTCGCGCATCTGGGTTGCGTAGTTAGAAGCCATATTACCGTAGACAATCTGCACGCCGCCGTTGACATGCACGATACCACGCGCTTCGAGCTTTTCGGTAAACTCGGCGTCATCAACCACCTTGTCACAGTCATTGAGCTGGATGCGCAGACGGGTGAAGCAGGCCTCGACAGACTTAATATTGTTGTCGCCGCCCACCGCCTCAACGATGGCGGGAATGAGGTCGCTGATCACGGTCTTGGGAGCCTTTTCGGCCTCATCGTCAGACTCTTCCTCGCGGCCAGGGGTCTTAAGGTCCTTCTTAAGAATGATGAACTTGAAGACGAAGTAGTACACCACGAAGTAGATGGGGCCGAGGAACAGGATAACCTGCCAGTTGGAACCCTTTGCGGCGCCCATGATGCCATTAAAGATCAACGACAGGAGCGGGCCGCCGAAGGACGCGGAACCGGCCACGTTGAACTTCAGGATATAGGTCAGCGCATAGGCAAGACCAGCCATGAGGGCGTGGAACACGTAGAGGATGGGCGCGATAAACAGGAAGGAGTACTCGAGCGGCTCGGTAATGCCGGAGAGGATGCAAGGCACCACGATGGCGATCATGAGCGCTGCGGTCTTCTTCTTGTTCTTGGGAAGTGCCGTCTTGTAGAAGGCGAGTGCAGCGCCGGGCAGGCCGAACATGGCGAAGATGACCTTGCCGTTCATGACAAAACGGCTGACCTCGATGTTAAACGGCGTGCTGGGAGAGCCCAGGATCGCGTTGTAGATATTGATAGCGCCCTGAACAGTCTGGCCGTCGATGGTCTCGACGCCACCGAGCGACGTGAAGAAGAACGGCAAATAGACAAAGTGATGCAGGCCAAAAGGCAGGAGCATGCGCTCGCCGGCGCCGTAGACAAATGCTCCAAAGGCACCCGTGGTCTTGATGAACTCGGACAGCGCACCGAGAGCGTTCTGAATAAACGGGAAAACAAAGGACATGACCAATGCGAGGATGCTGCATGAGAGCAGCGTCACCGCCGGAATAAAGCGTGTGCCGTTGAAGATGGAGAACACGGCAGGCAGCTCAATCTTGTAGTAACGGTTATGCAGCCATGCGACGATTGCACCCACCAGAAGGCCGCCGATAACGCCAGTGTCGAGCGTGGTGATGCCGAGGATCGTGCTCTGGCCCGTCGTAAGATTCGCGGGATCGATAACGCCAGTCGCCGTAAGGAACGTGCCCATCACGGAGTTCATGCACATGTAGCCCAAAAAGCCACAAAGCGCCGCGGTAGCCTTCTCGGACTTGGCGAAGCCATAGGCGAGACAAATCGAGAAGATAACCGGGATGTTGTTCATAACGATGCCGGCTGCGGCCTTAAGAATCGAAAAGAAAATCGCAAAGCCCGGAGCAGCAAGCCAGGGAACAGCTGCCGTAAGGGTGGGGCTGGTAAAGGCATTGCCAAAGCCCTGAAGGATGCCGGCGATTGGCAGGATCAAGACAGGCGTCATGAGGACTTTGCCCAGGCGCTGGAACTTTGCCAGCAGCTCATCTTTGTTCATGGGATACCCCTCTTAAAGAAACGGGGCGCGCAGCTCTACAGCCCACACGCCCCATAACAGTTATCAAGCGCTATGGAACTAGCTACTTAAGCTCCGGCCAGTAATCCTTATTGGCCTCGATGAGCTTGTCGAGCACTTTGCGAGCCTTCTTTGCGTCACCGACCAGACGATTAAGCGTGAGTGCCTGCAGGGCCTTCTCGTAGGAACCCTCCATCCAAGCCTCAACAGTCAGGCGCTCATAGGCGTACTGGTTCTCCATAAGACCGCGATAGAAGGTGCCGATCTTGCCAACAGCATAGGGCTGCGGGCCATTGGCGCCCACGCTTGCCGCGACCTCGACCATGGCGTCATCGGGCATACCCTCGATAATGCCGTTGTTGGGCACGATGACAATGAAGGTCTTGTTGGTGTTGCGATAAATGGCCGAGGTGATTTCCACGATCATATCGCCATGAGCATCGTTCTGCACAACCGAGGAGTTCTTTGCGGTGCCGACTTTGGCAACACGCTCGCACTCGGCGAACACGCGCTTCTCACGACCGTTGATAACCTCGTCGGAGCGAGTGTAGTTGGGGTCGAGGTGAGCGACCTTGTACTCGGGATACAGATAGTACTGCAGATAAGTGTTGGGCAGATAGTCGGGGAAGTCCTCGAGCATGTCCTTGACCATGGCGTAGGTATCGAGCCAGGACTGGTCACGCTGCTCGGCATCGGCAGGAAGGAAGCCGTTCTTCTCCGTGTACTCCTTAATCTGCGGGACGAGGTCATGGCCCTCTTCATCGTAGATGTGCTTGAACCAACCGAAGTGATTGAGACCAAAGTACACGGGCTCCGTCTTGCTCATATCGCGACCGAGCAGGCGACCGTAAGAGCGCATGAGGTTGACGGGCTGATCGCAGATGTTGAGGACGCGATGCTCATCGGGCAGGACGCGCTCGAGACCATATGCCACAATAGCAGCCGGGTTGGTGTAGTTGATAATCCACGCCTCCGGGCTATGAGCGCGAACGTCGTTGACGATCTCAACCATGTCATGCATGGAGCGCATACCGTAAGCCATGCCGCCAGGGCCCACCGTTTCCTGGCCGATGATTCCCATATGCAGCGGAATCTTCTCGTCCTTGCTACGCATCTCGTAGCCGCCGGTACGAATCTGGCAGAGCACAAAGTCGACGTCGGTGTAAGCCTCGTCCTTATCGGTGGTGTAACCAAACTCCACACCGGGCTCCTCCTCGGCGAAGAGGATCTTGCCAAACTCGCCGATCGGACGCTGACGCTCGGCATCGATGTCATAGAGCATCACGCGGTTCAGCGGCAGAATGTCCATGTGCTTGGTCAGGGCTTTAAGAATGCCAGGGCACCACGTGGAGCCGCCGCCAACGATCACAATATTGAGCTTATCCTTCATGTTCCGTCCCTCCAGGGTTGGCTGATCGGTGTTCTCGAAGACCTTGGGCTCCGCGGTTGTCCTCGGCTTGCTTCGTTTCGATTGATATTTTGCGACATAAGGTCATTTGAGAGTTCCCGTGTGGGCCAATGCGAAACGGGGACACATGATTTCGCTCACAACACAGATATGTGTAGGCAGACACGCGCGTTTGCCCAGCTCATGGGCAATAGGCAATCTTGACCGATTACCGATTTCTCACCTGGCTACACAAAGCGGTACCATATGTACAGCGAGGTGCGAGGGGCTGAAACATCTTATGAAAGATCAAGAATCTTTTTATGATCATGTGCGAGCTGGCGAGAGCAAGCTCAACGATCTCGAAGGCGAGATCATGCGCTACATCATCGAGCTGCGTGATGATATTGACGATGTCACGCTTAAGAGCGTTGCTGAACGGTTCTTCGTCGCTCCCAATACAATCGTCAGGCTTGCCCACAAGCTTGGCTTCTCGGGGTTTACGGAGCTCAAACAATCGTATTCCGCCTCGCTCGACCGCAATCGATTCACTATCGAGGCGCTTCCTCTTGATACCCAGCTCGTACAGACCAAAGATCTGCTTAACGACCGGGTCATCGATTCGGTCGTGAGTCTTATCCAGGATGCCTCGCATATCGTGTTCTTCTGCTCGGGCTTTTCGAAGTACCCGTGCCTCGAAATGGCTGAAAAGCTCAAAATAATGGGCAAGAATACCGACACGCTCAGTGAACGCCACGTCATGAGGCATTACGCAGAACTCCTCGGCAAAAACGACCTGGTCTTCAGCGTTTCCGTAAGCGGCGAGACGCAGGTGTCTATTGACGCCACATCGATAGCCAAAACGCGCGGATGCAAGGTCGTCACGCTCACCGGCTTCTCTCGAAATTCTCTCTCGAAACTAGCCGACTATCCTATCTACACCGTGCAAAAAGAAATCCGCTTGGGCAGCATGGACCTCGACAGTCGATTGATGTTCTATTACGTTTTCGAATTGATATTTGAGCGCTACTTCAAACTGGCCAAGAAATAAAACTTGGCATGCGCCCGGCTTCGGCTCTTTAGCAGCCTTCTATATGAAAGGTATCGTCCTGTGCAACGCGTACTGTTTATCTGCTATGGGAACATCTGCCGCTCGACGATGGCCGAGTCGGTGTTTACCGAGCTCGTGCGCCGCGCCGGGCGCGCGGGCGAGTTTGTCATTGATTCCGCTGCGACCTCGACCGAGGAGATCGGCAACCCGCCACACCACGGTACCGTTGCCAAGCTGCGCGAGGTCGGGATTCCCGTCGTTGAGCACCGTGCCCGCCAGGTGCGTCGCGCAGAGTATGGCAACTGGGATCACATTGTCTATATGGATGCTGAGAACGCGCGTGGCCTACGCCGCATCTTTGGCGACGACCCCGACGGCAAGATCTCGCGCCTGCTCGATTGGACCGATCGCCCCGGCGACGTAGCCGACCCCTGGTACACCGGTAATTTCGATGCCACCTACCGCGATGTACTCGCCGGTTGCACCGCTATGCTCGAGCAGCTGTAGGCGCTCGGGCGGCGCGGATATACGGGCCACGCCATCGGTATAAAACGAGCGTGGATTTTCTCCCGCATACAAATTGAGCGTGGAAAATCTCCCACTTCGAGCGTTCAAGGGCGCCCTAAACGGGAGATTATCCACGCTCATTATCTCGGTGGGAGATTATCCACGCTCGGTTACTCGTCGACGATCTCGGCAAGCCAGACGTTCAACGTATCGACCTCGGGGCAGCAGAACTTTGCCGTACCGGGCTCGTTGCCAGGCACGGTTCCGCCGTAGCGCAGGATATCGATATAGGGAAAGCCCACGTGGCAGGCCATGGCGCACATCTTGCCGCGGTCTCGGTCGAAGTCAAAGACGTCGCCCGGCTTATGACCATGGTGGCAGCGACACACACCCAGCTGATCCACGCAGCTCACGCGGATACGCGGACGCTTGCCCCGCGACGCGCCGAGCGGCTTGTCCCCGCCCGCGGGCTTGGCACCGCCCTCGCCAGCGTTACTCATGGTCGATCACATCCAGGCAGGCCTCGATGGGAAGGCCGGCCGACTTGTCTTCTTGGTCGGCATTGCGCTCGATAAGCTCGGCCACCACACGCATGGCGTCGGTCGTCGCACGCTGTAAGCTCCAGCCGGCCATAACGCGACCCACGAGCACCGACGAGAACGTATCGCCCGTGCCCGGGAAATACACCGGGATCAGCTCAAAGGGAATCGTGAAGTACTCTCCCGCCACATGGTCGTAGCCGATGACGGCACTCGCCCCGTCGACCTTCGCGCTCGTAATGACCACCGACTTGGCGCCCAGCGCGAGCATGGCGTCCACGAGCGCACGAGCCTCATCGGCCGTAATCTGCTCGGCCATAGGCGTATCGGTGAGCAGACACGCCTCGGTATAGTTGGGCACCGCGTAGTCGGCGCACTCGACCAGGCTGCGCATAAGGCCGATGGTCGATTCGGGCACGCCGGCGTAGAGCCTGCCGTTGTCGGCCATGATGGGGTCGACGAACACCTTGGTGCCTTTTTGCGAACGGCGGTGGCAAAAGTCCGAGATGATGCGCGCCTCTTCCTCGGTCACGATAAAGCCGGTCGAGATGGCGTCGAATTCAAAGCCGAGCTCCTCCCAGATGGCAAGACTCTGACGCACGTACTCCGTGGTGTCGTGGATGTAAAACTTGGGGTAGTTGAGCGTATCGGAAACGAGGGCCGTCGGCAGGTTGTGGATGCGATAGCCCATGTGCGACAGCACCGGCAACATGGCAGAAAGCGCGACCTTGCCGTAACCGCACATATCGTTGATCAGCAGCAGCTGAGTGTTCTTCATGAGTGTCCCCCTTGGGTCGGACGCGGCGCGACGGCGCCATAGTGCGACTAAGTGTAGCGCAGGGGGCGTTGCGAGCGGAGTCGAGCGGCACGAAGGGCAAATTGTTGCGGAAAGGTTTCGGGAATGGGAGGCAAATCGCGGCGGTAGCGGCACAGTATCTGCCATCTATTTGCTACCATTCCAAAACTATGCCGGATTACTACGATAAACCGTCAGCCTCCAACCACAACGAATTGCACTCCGGCAAAATCGCAGGTAGACAGCTTGTGATTTTACGAAAAACAATGCCGAGGTCTGATATTTCGAATTCATCGTAGTAATCCGGCATAGTTTTGGACAAAGCAACTTCGAAAGGGTGTCACCGCAGCCCAAAATGATTCGTTTTCCTCCGTCCCCCACGGATCACTCAACAAGAGCGTCCCCAACGACTATCCCAACAAGGGCAACGCCGATGTTTTGGCGAAGTCAGCGAAAACCCGTCAGAGCGAGCAAGGTGCCTTGAAGCAAGGCGGCATTGACCTTCTGGTCATGCCGCCGAAGTTGAAAGGCAGATTGCCGCTCTGGCGGGTTTGCAGCGTCGAGCCGTTACGCGGTTTGGTAAAACCGCGTAACCACTAGTTTGGTACCTTGACATTCATTTCTCATGCTCCTAGATTGGTTAGGCACAAAACAATTCCACTACCTAACTAAAGAAAGGAGCAACACTAATTCATGTGCGATGAACCTCTTAACCTTTGTTCGCACGAGCCCGGCGGCGACCCGTCACAGCCGGCAGATGTACCCGAAGCGGTTAGCTCGGAAGACAAGCTTGCCAAGCGCATCCTGAGCGGCCTGGGCTTTTGCGGCCATTACATGCATTTTCATGGCGGAGGCGTGTCCGGCAAGGCACCCATCATCTGCCTGCTGGCCAAGCAGCCCGGCGGCGAGATGTCGCAGCAGGAACTCGGCATGCACTTTGACCTCAAGCCGGGGTCGCTTTCCGAGATCCTGTCCAAGCTCGAGGTCAACGGCCTCATCGAGCGCAGCCGTAACCCCAAGGATCGACGGCAACTCACCATTCGCCTGACCGAAACCGGCCGGGAAAACGCCCGCATCGACCAGGCGGCCCGCATCCGCTTTAGAGAACGGGCCTTTAGCGCGCTCACCCATGACGAGCGCGAAGACCTCGCCGAAATGCTCGATAAAATCCGTGTAACCTGGGAGGAACTGGATGATTAAAACCCTCATGGGAAGCATCCGCGACTATATGAAAGTCGCTGTTGCCACGCCATTGCTCGTGCTTGGCGAGGTGCTCTGCGAGATGCTGATTCCATTTATCACCGCCAACCTGATCGACGCCATCAAAGATGGCACCACCGTAGCCGAGATGCTTCCCACCGCGGGCTTTTTGGTGCTCATCGCGCTGACGTCGCTTGCTTTTGGCGCCGCGGCCGGCGTCACCTGCAGCCATGCGAGTTGCGGCTTCGCTAAGAACCTGCGTCACGACCTGTTCTACAAGATCCAGACGTTCAGCTTTGCCAACATCGATGAGTTCTCGAGCTCCTCGCTCGTCACGCGCCTGACCACCGATATCAACAACGTGCAGCAGGCCTTTATGATGATCATCCGTATCGCCGTGCGCGCGCCGCTGGTATTGATCTTCGCCTTTACCATGGCATTTATCATGGGCGGCAGCGTCGCCATGGTCTACCTGGTCATCATTCCGCTGCTGGGCTTTGGGCTGTTCTTTATCATCTTTAAGGTGCGTCCCATCTTCTCGCGCGTGTTCCACAAGTACGACGCCCTTAACGAGTCCGTCGAGGAAAACGTCACCGGCATGCGCGTGGTCAAGAGCTACGTGCGCGAAGACTTTGAGAAGGAGAAGTTCGCGACCGCCGCACGCGACGTCCAGATGGACTTCACCCGCGCCGAGAAGCTGCTTGCCTTTAACAACCCCATGATGAACATCTGCGTCAACGGCGCGTTTGTCGTCATCATCTACCTGGGCTCCAAGCTCATCATCACGAGCCAGGGCACGCTGTTCGACGTGGGCCAGCTCTCCTCGATCTTTACCTATGGCTTCCAAATCCTCATGAGCCTGATGCAGCTATCGATGATCTTTGTCATGGTGACCATGGCCGACGAATCGGCGCACCGCATCACCGAGGTGCTGGCCGCCGAGCCCACGATCGCCGATCCCGCCGAGCCCGTGCTCGAGGTTGCCGACGGTTCCATCGACTTTGACCACGTGAGCTTTAAGTATTCCGCGCATGCGAAGCGCCAGGCGCTCGACGATATCGACCTGCACATTAAGAGCGGCGAGACCATCGGCATCATCGGCGGCACCGGCTCGGCCAAGTCCACGCTCGTAAACCTCATCGCCCGCCTGTACGACGCCACCGAGGGTACCGTGCGCGTGGGCGGCGTGGATGTACGCGACTACGACTTGGACGCCCTGCGCCACCAGGTGGCCATGGTGCTGCAGAAAAACGTGCTGTTTAGCGGCACGATTGCCGAGAACCTGCGTTGGGGCGACCCGAACGCCACCGACGAAGAGGTCCGCGAGGCCGCGCATCTGGCCTGCGCCGATGAGTTTGTCGACGGCTTCCCCAAGGGCTACGACACCTGGATCGAACAGGGCGGCTCCAATGTCTCGGGCGGCCAGAAGCAGCGCCTGTGCATTGCGCGCGCTCTGCTGCGTCGCCCCAAGATCTTGATCCTGGACGACTCCACCAGCGCCGTCGACACCAAGACCGACGCCAAGATTCGCGCAGGGCTGGCAAGCTATCTGCCCAACACGACCAAGCTCATCATCGCCCAGCGCATCAGCTCCGTGCAGGACGCCGATCGCATCATCGTCATGGAGGGCGGCCGAATCGCGCAGATCGGCAACCATGACGAGCTACTCAAGACGAGCGAGATCTACCGCGAGACCTTTACCTCGCAGAGCAAGATGAGCGCCGAGGGCGAAGGGGCCGTCGAAGCCGACACCGAGGCATCCGTAACGCAAGCTCAGACCCAGGAAGGAGGCGAGGCACATGAGTAAGGCAACGACCGCTGAGCGCGCACTCAACCGCAAGGGCGGCACCATGTCGCGCCTCATCAAGACGCTCTTTGGCTTCTACCCCGTGCTTTTGCCCCTCGTCGTCGTCGGCGTGGTGCTCTGCGCCATCATCAACTCCATCGGCGCGACCTTCCTTCAGAGCGCTCTGCAGATTATTAGCGAATCGTGGCAGTCGGGCGATTGGGAAGCCGCGCAGCCCAAGATCGCACAGCTCGTGACCACCCTCGCCTGCATCTACGGCGTCGGCATCCTGTCCTCGCTGTTCTGGAACCGCGCCATGGCCATCGTCACGCAGGGCTCGCTGGAGAAGTTGCGCGAGAAGATGTTCAACCGCATGCAGGACCTGCCGATTCGCTATTTCGACACGCACCAGCGCGGCGACATCATGAGCCACTACACCAACGACATCGACACGCTGCGTCAGATGATCAGTCAGTCGCTGCCCAACCTGCTCATGACGGTCATCGTCATTGCCACGGTGTTCTTTATCATGCTGTACTACAGCGTGTGGATGTGCCTGGTCATTATTGCCGGCGTCGCCTTTATGACCTTTATGACCAAGCTGCTCGGCTCCAACTCCGCGCGCTTCTTCATTGCGCAGCAGACCGAGCTCGGCGTGGTCGAGGGCCATATCGAGGAAGTCATGAACGGCCAGAAGGTCGTCAAGGCATTCTGCCACGAGTCTGCCGCCGAGGCCGATTTTGACGAGCGCAACGAAAAGCTCTTCGAGGTCTCGCAGAAGGCCAACATGTACGCCAACATCCTCATGCCCATCCTTATGAACCTGGGCAACCTGCTCTACGTGCTGGTCGCACTGGCAGGCGGCATTTTCCTGGCGCTGGGCGTGCCCAACCTGAGCATCTCGGGCATGGCGCTGTCCATCGCCGTCGTGGTGCCGTTCCTCAACATGACCAAGCAGTTCTGCGGACAGATCGGCCAGATCTCGCAGCAGATCAACGCCGTGGTCATGGGCCTCGCCGGCGCCGACCGCATCTTTGAGCTCATCGACGAGAAGCCCGAGGCCGACGAAGGCTACGTGACGCTTGTCAACGCGCAGGTGAACCCCGAGACGTGGGAGTTCGAGGAGGCCGACCACCACACCGGCATGTGGGCGTGGAAGCATCCGCACCGCGCAACCGGCGAGATCGAGTACGTACCGCTGCGTGGCGACCTGGTCATGGACAACGTCGACTTTGGTTACACGCCCGACCACGAGGTGCTGCACGGCGTGTCCGTATTTGCCAAGCCGGGCCAGAAGGTCGCGTTTGTCGGCGCCACCGGTGCGGGCAAGACGACCATCACCAACCTCATCAACCGCTTCTATGACATCGCCGACGGCAAGATTCGCTACGACGGCATCAACGTCAACAAGATCCGCAAGGCAGACCTGCGCCGCTCGCTGGGCGTCGTGCTGCAGGACGTAAACCTGTTCACCGGCACCGTGATGGATAACATCCGCTACGGCAACCTGGACGCCACCGACGAGGAGTGCATCGCGGCGGCCAAGCTCGCGGGCGCGGACGACTTTATCACCCGCCTGCCTGACGGCTACGACACCATGCTCACCGGCAACGGCGCACAGCTGTCGCAGGGCCAGCGTCAGCTGATTTCGATCGCACGCGCCGCCGTTGCCGATCCGCCGGCGATGATCCTGGACGAGGCCACGAGCTCCATCGACACCCGCACCGAGGCCATCGTGCAAGCGGGCATGGACAAGCTCATGGAGGGCCGCACGACGTTTGTCATCGCGCACCGCCTGTCCACCGTGCGCAACTCCGATGCGATTATCTGTCTGGACCACGGCCGCATTATCGAGCGCGGCAACCACGACGAGCTGATCGCCAAGCGCGGGTATTACTACCAGCTGTACACGGGTGCGTTTGAGCTCGAGTAGGTAGGTTTGTTCCACGGAGGTCTCCCAGGCGGGCCGGGGTGTAACCTCCGTGCTCAAACATTCTCGCTTCGCTGCGAAACTGCGCGCGGAAGTTACACCCCGGCCCGCCTGGGAGACCTCCTGCGCGCAATCAACCCGTCATTAAAACAGAATAAAAGTTGGTGAGGCCCTGGCCGTTTGGCCAGGGCCTCGTTTTGTAAGGATGAACTAGTTGAGGAGTTGGGCCATGGCGTTGACGAATTTTTGTACTTGGAGGGTTGGCTCGAGCGGGTAGTGCAGAAAGACCGGCACCTCTCGCCCGCAGAGGAACGGCACGCCCACAAAGGCCGGGTGCACACCCGACCATGCGCCGCAGGTGAGCACCGCGTCGCCCTTTTCCTCGGCTTCGTTAAAAAGCGCAAAGTCGAAGCTGTCCACGTCGATCACGTCTACGCCGCCGTCGGCCAAAAGGTCGATACGCAGGCTGTCCATGACGTCGTTGCCGTGGCGGAGCACGCGCAGGCGCATGCCCTCCAAGTCGGCAACCGTGATGCGCGTCTTGCGCGCCAGCGGACTCGTGCGCGGTAGGTCGATATAAAACGGCACGTTGACAATGCGGAGCTTTTGGCAGGCATCACCCCAGCGTGGGGTAGAAAAACTCGACTGCACCACATCGACCTCGCGGCCCAAGCTGCGCATGACTGTCTCGCGCTCGTCGTAGAGGTCGCTTACCGGCACGATCTCAAATCGCAGCGACGGCTCCAGCTCGTGGATGCCCGTCCACATCGACAGCGTTTGGCGCCCCGGGCACATCATCGACACGCCCAGGCGCACGGCACCGCCATCGCCCGCCGCGCGCCGGGCACGGCGCAGCGCGTCCTCGGACTGCCGCATGATCGAGCGTGCGTCGTCCACCAGCAGAGCGCCCGCCGGCGTCACCTTGACGCCCGAGTGCGAGCGCTCGAACAACGTGACGCCGAACTCGGCCTCGAAGCCCGACACCTGCTTGACGAGCGCCGGAGTCGACACACGCATTTTTGCCGCCGCACGCGAGAAGCTTCCCAGCTCCGCGGCGGCCGATATGGCCTCGAGTCGTCGATCGTACACGTCAATCTCCCGTTTTCGCGCCCGTGACCGCATGGGGCCACAGGGGGTTGTTTTCGCAGGTCACGCGCTCAATTGAGAATAAACTGCATCGCACAGTGTAAACCTACGGTTAACGCTATTCTAACAAATATGTAATTCACCTGCGCAAATGCAAAGCATACGATAACCAGCGAAAACCACGTGGGTCGATTAATGGGAGCGGCCCACCGGGAGGCACAAGAAGGGAAGTTCCTATGAGCAATTGGCTTAAGCTCGAGGGCGATGTCTGCGCCGTGACTGGCGCGCTCGGCGGTATGGGCGCCGAGATCTGCCGCGAGTTCGCCCGCAATGGCGCCAACGTCGTCATGCTCGACCTGGACGAGGAGAAGGTCAAGGCCGCTGCCGCCGACCTCGCTGCCGAATTTGGCATCCACGCCGAGGGCTACAAGATGAACGCCACCGACGAGGCCGAGGTTCAGGCTGCCGTCGACGCAACCATCGCCAACTTCGGCCGCGTCGACGTCCTCGTCAACACCGCCGGTATCCTGCGCTTCGCCGCCATGGAGGACCTGCCGCTGAGCGACTGGGAGCAGGTGCTCAACGTCAACCTCACCGGTTACTTCATCACCTCGCAGCGCTTTGGTCGCGAGATGATCAAGGCCGGCCAGGGTCGCCTGGTGCACATCTCGACCGTCGCCAGCCACTCCCCCGAGACGTTCTCGGGCGTGTACAGCTCCACCAAGGCCGGCGTCAACATGATGTCCAAGATGCTCGCCGCCGAGTGGGGCCCCTACGGCGTCCGCTCCAACTGCGTCGAACCCTGCTTCGTTAAGACCCCGATGTCGGCCAACTTCTACGCCGACCCCGAGGTCGAAAAGAGCCGCAGCCGTCTGATCGCCACGCGCCGCATCGGCGAGGTCAGCGATATCGCCAACGCCGTCATGTTCCTGGCGTCCAAGCGCTCGGACTTTACCACCGGCGACGCCATCAAGGTCGACGGCGGCTTCTCCAACATGATGGGCGACCTCACCGCCAAGCCCGGCGGCCGTCGCGCCTATGCCGACAACTACCTTAAGAACAAGGGTGTCGAGCTCTGGTCCGATGAGTCCGGCGTCGCCAAGCCGACTGACCAGTAAACCAACCTGACAGGGAGGTCCCGCGGACACGCCCGCTCCTCCCCCGTATCGATTAGAAAGAGTCCAATGGCTTCCACCAACTCCAACAAGGGTCGCGCCGTCGTGCTTTCCGCCGCGTGCGTCACCATGTTCTTCATCAGCTCCATCGCGCTGTATTCCGTCGTGAGCAAGAACCTGCTCGCCGTCTACCCCGAGTGGTCGAGCGCCCTTACCTGGGCGTTCCCGGTCTTTCAGACCATCATGGCCGTGACGGGCATCTTCGCCGGCCGCATCTCCGATAAGATCGGCCCGCGCAACGTCGTGATCGCCGCCGCCGCGTGCTACGGCGTGGGCTGGTTCATGTCCGGCACCGTCACCGAGCCGTGGCAGTTCTACCTGTGGTTCTCGCTCGTCGCCGCCATCGGCAACGGCCTGGGCTACAACCCGGCGCTCACCACCGGCCAAAAGTGGTTCATCGACAAGAAGGGCCTTGCCTCCGGCATCACCCTGGCCGCTTCGACCGCCGGCCCCGCCGTGCTGTCCCCGGTGCTCGCCTCGCTGCTCATCCCGAGCCTGGGCATCTTTGGCGCCCTCAAGGCACTCGGCGTCATCTTCTTTGTGACGATCGCCGCCTCCGCCCTGTTCCTGAAGGCCCCCGAGGCCGGTTGGCTGCCCGAGGGCTTCGAGGCCCCCAAGGGTGGCGCACATGCCGGCACCTTCGGTGACCTCACCCCGGGCGAGATGGTCAAGACCCCGCGCTTCTGGGTCCTCATCATCACCTTCGCCTTCGCCGCCACCGCGGGTACCCTGCTCGTGGGCAAGGTTGCCTCCATCGCCGCCGTCCAGCTCTTCGCCGACCCCACGAGCGCCGCGGCCGTCGCCCTCGGCGGTGTGGTGGTCTCCGTCAACACCTGCGCCAACCTGGTCGGCCGCCTGTCCTTTGGCCAGATCATCGACAAGCTCGGCGCCTATAAGTCGCTGCTCATCAGCCTTGTCGTCACCATCGTCGCGCTCGTCATCATGTCGATGAGCTTTACGCAGAGCATGTTCTTTGTGGCACTCGCCCTGCTCGGCTTTAGCTTTGGCGCCCTGCTCGTCATCTACCCGCCGCTCACCGGTGGCGCCTTTGGCACCAGCAACATCGGCGTCAACTACGGCATCATGTTCCTGGGCTATGCCGCTTCCACCTGGATCAGCCAGCCCATCACCGCCGTGCTGTATCACGCCGAGGCCGGCAGCGCCGCCTACCAGCAGTCTTTCTACGGCGCCATTGTGATCGCCGCCATCGCCGTCGTGCTCACCGTCTACATGATGGTCTCCGACAGCAAGAAGAAGTCCGCTTAGTTTTACCGATGCGACAAAGGGACAGCCCCTCTGTCGCATTCCACCGGTCACCAGTATTAAGGAGTCGAAATGTCTGAGCTCAACCCCGTCCGCATTGCCGTTATCGGCGCCGGCGCCATGGGCCGCAACCACATCCGCTTTGTCACCGAGGAGCCCGAGGCCGAGCTCGTCGCCATCGCCGACGCCTTTGAGGGCGCCCGCGCCACGGCCGAGGCCGCCGGCGTGCCGTTCTTTACCGATCCCGCCCAGATGATGGACGAGGTCAAGCCCGAGGCCGTCATCATCGCCACCCCCAACGACCTGCACCTGGGCGTTGCCCGCGAGGCCGTGAAGCGCAACATCGTGCCGCTGGTCGAAAAGCCGATCTCCAACGACCTCGAGGATGCCCAGGCCTTTGCCGCCGAGGCCGAGACCGCCGGCGTGCCCGTACTCGTGGGTCAGCACCGTCGCCACAATCCCTTCGTCAACAAGGCCAAGGAGATCATCGAGTCCGGCGAGCTGGGCAAGCTCACCGTGTCGAGCTTCCACTACATGATCTATAAGAATGACGAGTACTTCGATGTCGAGTGGCGCCGCAAGAAGGGTGCCGGCCCGATCCTGGTCAACCTGGTGCACGACGTCGACCTGCTCCGCTACCTGCTGGGCGAGCCCGTTGCCGTCCAGGGCATGCAGTCCAGCGCCGCCCGCGGTTTTGAGACCGAGGACTCCGCCGTGGTCAACGTCCGTTTTGCCGATGGCGCGCTCGCAAGCATGACCATCTCTGACGCCACCGCCAGCCCCTGGAACTGGGAGGCCACCGCTCGCGAGGATCCGCAGTACCGCCCCTTCGACGCCGACGCCTATTTTATCGGTGGCACCAAGGGCGCCCTTTCGCTGCCCCGCCTGCACCAGTTCTCCTACGACGGTGCCTCCAACTGGCACAAGCCGCTGCAGATGGAGATCCCGGCTGTGGACCCGGCGCTGCCGCACAAGATGCAGCTCAGGCACTTTGTGAAGGTCGTCCGCCGCGAGGTCGAGCCCGTCGTGACCCCCGCCGACAACGTTAAGACGCTCACGCTGCTTAACGCCATCAAGGAGGCCGCCGAGACCGGCCAGCTCGTCGAGCTGTAATGCCTTAAGAGCGGCCGCGGCAGAAGCCCCATGCCGAGCCCCTCGGTCCGCCACCAATAAGCCCCTCTTCTTTGCCCCGCGAGCAGCCTCATGCCCGCGGGGCTTTTTGCTACTTCGCTGACGATTTTTCTGAGACGGGGGCTATTTTGCACCTCGGCTTGATTCGTTCGCCACGAAACGCGCCTATCTACTACGTTTAGCCGATCGCCCTCAACCATGCCAAATTTCTCGAAATAAAAACCGCAGGTAGACGGGTTGCATATTTTCGGAAAACCGGGGGATGGTCGACCAATACGGTTCAAACGTAGTAGATAGGCCGTTTTCATGGCGCGGCCCCAAAACAGTCTTTTGGGACGGGTGGTATCCTTGGTAGCCCTGTGCTGCAAACGCACCTCAAACGCAAGGAGTCCCATGGATCTTATCGCCCAGCTCGCCCGCGAGCTCAACCTTAAGGCTGACAACATCGAGGCAGCCGTCAAGCTCATCGACGAGGGCAACACCATCCCCTTTATCTCGCGCTACCGCAAGGAAGCCACGGGCGGCATGGACGACGTCGCCCTGCGCGCCCTCGACGAGCGCCTGTCCTACCTGCGCAATCTTGAGCAGCGCAAAGAGGACGTCATTCTGCTCATCGACGCCCAGGGCAAGCTCACGCCCGAACTCGAACAGCAAATTCGCGAGGCCACGCAGCTCCAGCGTGTCGAGGACCTCTACAAGCCCTACCGCAAAAAGCGCATGACCCGCGCGCAAAAGGCCCGCGAGGCCGGCCTGGAGCCGCTCGCCAACATGATCATCATGCAGGCCTCGGCCAAGGGCAGCGCACTCGACGCCGCCGCGGCATACGTCAACGAGGAGGCCGGCTTCGACACGCCCGAGAAGGCGCTCGCCGGCGCCGCCGACATCGTGGCCGAGACGGTGGCCGAAGACCCTGAGAACGTCGCCGACCTGCGTGCCTTTACGCAAAACACCGCCGACATCGTCGTCGAGGCCACCGACCCCGCCGAGAAGACCCCCTACGAGCCCTACTACAACTTTGACGAGCCGCTGCGCCGTATACCCAACCACCGCGTGCTGGCTATCGACCGCGGTGAGCGCGAGGGCAAACTCCGCGTGCACGTGAACGTCGACGGCGCCGCCGCCACGGCGCGCCTCGGCAGCCGTTGGCCCCGACGCCAGGGCGTCTTCGCTCCTGTCTTTGACGCCGCTATCGCCGACGGCTACAAGCGCCTCATGGCCCCCTCGCTGGAGCGCGAGGCCCGCGCCAAACTCACCGTTCGCGCCCAGACCGAGGCCATCAACGTCTTTGCCAAGAATCTCGAAGGCTTGCTCTCGGCACGCCCCGTGCGCGGCGCCCGCGTGCTCGCGCTCGACCCGGGCTACCGCACGGGCTGCAAGGTCGCCGTCATGGACGAGACCGGCAAGCTGCTCGACCACGGCGTGGTCTACCCCACCAAGCCGCGCCACGACGTCGCCGGCACCAAGCGCGAGCTCGCCCGCCTCGTCAAGAAGGACGGCGTCAACACCATCGTCATCGGCAACGGCACCGCCAGCCGCGAGACCGAGGAAGTCGTCTCGGAGTTCATTGCCGAGCAGGCACCCGGACTGCGATACACCATCGTCAACGAGGCCGGCGCGTCGGTGTACTCCGCCTCCGAGCTCGCCAGCCAGGAATATCCCGACCTGGACGTCACCGTGCGCGGCGCCATGAGCCTGGGCCGCCGCCTGCAGGACCCGTTGGCAGAGCTCGTCAAGATTCCGCCCCAGTCCATCGGCGTGGGCCAGTACCAGCACGACCTTGACCAGGCTGAGCTCTCGCGCACCCTGGGCCACGTGGTGGAGGACGTCGTCAACCGCGTGGGTGTCGACGTCAACACTGCGAGTGCGAGCCTGCTGGGATACGTATCGGGCATCACGCCGAGCGTGGCCAAGAACATCGTGGCCTACCGCGAGGAAAACGGTGCCTTCACCGATCGCCGCCAGCTCAAGAAGGTCCCCAAGCTGGGACCCAAGGCATATCTCAACGCTGCAGGCTTTTTGCGAATTAGCGGCGGTAAGAACCCGCTCGACGCAACGAGCGTCCACCCCGAAAGCTACGAGGTGGCCACGTCCGTCTTGGAACGCGCCGGCGTTAAAGCAAGCGAGCTCAGCCGCGGCGGCGTGCCCGACATCGAGCGCCGCCTGGGCAGCATCTCGGCGCTGGCAAGCGACCTGGACTGCGGCACCCTCACGCTCATCGACATTGTCAACGAGCTCAAGAAGCCCGGTCGCGACCCGCGCGACGACGCGCCCGAGGTGGTCTTTAGCCGCTCGGCACTTTCCATCGACGACCTAGAGCCCGGCATGGAGCTCAAGGGCACGGTGCGCAACGTTGTGGACTTTGGCGCCTTCGTCGACGTGGGCGTGCACCAGGACGGCCTCGTGCACATCTCCAAGCTGGCCAACCGCTTCGTCAAGCACCCGAGCGACGTGGTGCGCGTCGGCGACACGGTAAAGGTGTGGGTGGAAAAGGTCGATCGCGACCGCAAGAAGATCTCGCTCACCATGGTGCAGGGGAAGTAGACCACCTAAAGCAAGGGTACCCCCTACAGCGGCGTGCAAAATCGCGAGTATTCTGCAATTTCTGCCGCTCCGAACGCCCCTCAGAGGCAATATAGTCAAAAACAGCCCCCGTTTTAGCATCATCAGAGCCAAAACGGGGGCTGTTCCGTGCTTCAACCAGTTGGTAAAAACCTTTACCTTGCTGAATATTCTCAATTTTGCACGGCGCAGGCGGGGGTACCTTTGTCCACGGCAGGATATGGAAGCCAATCACCAACCTACTTGTAAGCTCGTGTCGGCAGCCCCGGCCTTTCCTTTGCCTAGCGCGACCCTCGCGAAGCGCGTGAGCGATAGGGAAAGGAAAGGCCGGGGCGAACAACCCGCGGCGCAGCCAGTGTTCGCGTTACGGCAGGATATGGAAACCGAGCGAGGCGATATCCTTGGCAAAGCCGCGGACGGTGTCGAGCGAGACCTCGTACGGATCGCGGCCGATGTTCTTACGCTTGGCCAGGATGTTGTTGGGCACCGTAATAATCTGGCAACCGCAGGCCTCGGCCTGGTAAATATTGATGAGCTCGCGCGTGGATGCCCACAGGACCTCACAGTTAGGCTTGGCGGCGACCTTCTTGACCGACTCCGTCATAAACGGAATGGGGTCGACGCCGGTGTCGGCGATGCGGCCGGCAAAGAGCGAGATGATGGACGGCGTCTCGGCGTCAACGGCCTCAACCATCTCGTCGACCTGCTTAGGCGTAAAGATGGTAGTGACGTTGACCTTGATGCCGTCGGCCGAAAGCTTGCGGACCAGCTCGGCGGTGGACTCGCCCTTGGTGGTCACGCACGGGATCTTAACGTAGACGTTCTCGGCCCAGGTAGCGATCTCGCGCGCCTCGACCTCCATGGTCTCGACGTCGTCGGCAAAGACCTCAAACGACACGGATACATCGGTGATGTGGGCCAGGACCTCCTTGGCAAACGCGCGGTAATCCGTCACGCCGCCCTTCTTCATAAGGGACGGGTTGGTCGTGAAACCCTGAACGTTGCCGTTCTCGTACATGTCGAGCATGCCCTCGAGGTTTGCACCGTCAGCGAACACCTTGATTGCCATCTGCCTGATTCCTTTCGCTTGCACATGGGCGTTGCACTGCTAAACACTTTACCTACGTTTATCAAGGCGTGAGCTGCGGGTTTTTATCTTCTCGGCGAACGGTATAAACACCTCAGTGTTTGGATTGATAAATCGATTGAGCATGCAAAAGCAAAGAGTCGCAGTTTGAGCAAACGTCAGAACGCGGGATTCATTAGATGAGGCCGAAATGCTGCATCGCTGTGACGGTGCCGTCGTGTTCGACATCGTCGGTCACGTAGTCGGCGACCGCCTTGACCTCGGGCATGGCGTTGCCCATGGCGACAGCCGTCTCGACCGCAGCGAGCATGCCCAGGTCGTTGCCCGAATCGCCAAAGCCAAAAGTGCGCGCATTTCCCTCGCGGCCCAGATACGCCAGCGCTCGCGCCACGCCCACGCCCTTGTCAATACCCTTGGGACTCAACTCGCTGTTCTGACCACCGGTGTTGCACAGCTCAAAGTTGCGATTGATAAAGCCGTCATCGTTGGCTACACGAGCCAAACTGGGCACATTGAGGCATACCTTGCCCACGCGCAAGCTGCCGTCGATGCGCATCTCCTCGGCGCTGTGCACCACAGAGGTACCGATTAAAGACGAGCGCTCAACGCCCACAGGCTCCAGCGCAAAGGTCGCAGCATTGGACTCGAAAAAAACCTCGATGCCGGCATCCACAACGCGATGCGCAAGCTCCTCAACAATGTCTTCGTCAAAGCAGTCCTCATGCACCACGCGGCCCTCGACCTCGAGCGTCGCCCCCGCCATGGCAACGATACCCGCCGGGTTCAGCGCGCGCAGGCCATCGGCAATCAGCCACAAGGGGCGACCCGTGCAGATAAATGCCCGGTGACCCGCATTGCGCAGGCGACCAAATGCATCGATAACGGACTTCGACGGATGGACTGCATTGAAGTCCTTATCGGTCATATCGTCGGGATCGAACGACGTCAGCGTGCCGTCCACGTCAAAAAAGAGCACGGCGGATTCGGGGCACGCATCAATCATATGGGTTCCTTTCGAGGATAAGGGCAAACGAAGCATCCATCATATAATGGAGCGACGCAACCAGAGAGGTCACCCATGGAATTTTACGCAAGCTGCCCCGAGGGCTTTGAGTCCGCACTCGCCGATGAGCTTAAACGCCTCGGGCTTTCGCATGTTCGCCGGCTGAAGGGCCGCGCCACGTTTGAGGGCGAGCTCGAAGAAGGCTACCGCGCCTGTCTGTGGTCGCGCCTGGCGAGCCGCGTGTTCGTGGTACTCGGGCGCTTTGAGGCGCAGGATGCCGATGAACTGTACGATAGCGTTTACGACATCGCCTGGGAGAGCATCGTCCGCCCCGGCGCCACCATCGCCATTACCGCCCGCGGCGTGACCGAGCAGCTGCGCAACACGCGCTTCTCGGCCCTGCGCGCCAAGGACGCATTGTGCGACCGCCTGGCCGAGACCACGGGCCGTCGCGCCGACGTCGATGCCGCCGACCCCGATGTTCACCTACTGCTTTCGCTGCGCCAGCGCCGCGCGAGCATAAGCCTAGACCTTTCGGGCGACCCGCTGTTCAAGCGCCTGCCGCCCGCGGCGACCCGTGCCGGCGAGGGCGCGCACGTGCTGCGCCCCGACTACGCCGCTCTGGTGCTGGCGCAGGTCGGCTGGACCGCACTGTGCGAGCGCGAGCTGACGGCCGATGATTACGAGAATGAAGCCCTGCCCACGCTGATCGATGCCTCGTGCGCCGGCGGCGGTCTGCTGCTGGAGGCCGTGAATATCCTGACCGACCGCGCCCCGGGTGCCGCACGCAAGCACTGGGGTTTTGAGGGCTGGCAGCTGCATGATGCCGACCTATGGGAACAACTGCTTGCCGAGGCGCGCGAGCGCGAGGCGACGGCGCGCGAGCGCCAGGCGCGCATCGTGGCCGTAGACATCGACCCCGCCGCCCGCAAGACTGCCGAGCGTATGATCAAGTGCGCCGGCTACAAGCGTTTCGTCGACTTCTGCGCTGCCAAACCAGCCACCGTGCTGGACCATGCAGGCGCTGTCGCCGGCGCCGCCGTAGTCGCAGACACCACCGAGACCCCGCTTTCGCTCATGCACGACGCCATGACGCTGGTCGGCGAGCTGCGCCGCGCGCCCGAGCTTACCGCCGCGCCGGTCGCCACGCTCGCCCGCGATGGCCTTATGGCCCGCGCGCTCCATGCCGAGCCTGCGCGCTCCATCGCCGTCATGCCCAATAACGAGGAGGCGGCTATTGAGGCCTGGCCCTCGCTCGACCACGCCGCCGCGGCATTCGAAGCTGCGACCAGCGCAGATGCCGAACAGCAGACCGCAGACGCTCAAGACGAAGCCGCAGACGCTCCCATGCCCGAACCTGCCGCCACGCTCGACCTGGGCGACGGCAAGCCGCTGCCCGTGCTCATCCCCGAGTCCGAGCAGTTCGCCAACCGCCTGCGCAAGAACGCCCGCCTGCGTCGCAAGTGGGCAAAGCGCGAGGGCGTGAGCTGCTACCGCGTCTACGATGCCGACCTGCCCGACTACTCCGCCGCCATTGACCTGTACGAAGGCTGCCCGCAGACGCCGGGCCGCTGGCTCGTCATCGCCGAATACGCCGCACCTAAGACCATCGACCCCGCACTGGCCCAGGCCCGCATGCTCGACATCTTGGCCATCACGCCACGCATCCTAGATGTTCCCGCCGAGCATGTGCACGCCAAGGCCCGCATGCGTTCGCGCGGCGGCTCGCAGTACGGCAAGCAGGGCGCCGGCAAGGGCGGATCGGGCGAGCGCGCCAACATCGCGCGCCGTCGCCTGCCGCTCATCGAAGAGGGCGGACTCACCTTTGCCGTCAACTTTGACGACTATTTGGATGTGGGCATCTTCCTGGACCACCGCGTCACCCGCAGCCTGGTGCGCGAGCACGCCAAACAGGCGCGCCGCTTCCTCAACCTGTTTGCCTACACCGGCACCGCCACCTGCTATGCGGCAGACGGCGGCGTCGAGGAGACCGTGACGGTCGACCTTTCCAACACCTACCTGGACTGGGCCGAGCGCAACATGCGCCAGAACGGCTTTGTGGGCCCGCAGCATCACTTTGTGCGCGACGACGTGCTCGCCTGGATTCGCGACCAGCGCCAGACGCGCAACCGCTGGGACCTGATTTTTGTCGACCCGCCCACGTTCTCGAACTCGTCCAAGATGGGCCGTCGCACCTGGGATGTCCAGCGCGACCATGTTGAGCTTTTGGCCGGCGTGTCGCGCCTGCTCGCACAGGGCGGACATGCCATCTTTAGCTGCAACCTGCGCGGCTTCCGCCCCGAGACGCGCAAGCTCGCGCGCGCGGGCGTCGTGCTGGAAGACATTACGGCGCAGACCATCCCCGAGGACTTCGCGCGCAACCAGAAGGTGCACCATTGCTATATCGTGCGCCGACTGCCCATCGAGGACGCCATGGCCGAGGTCGGTTTT
>CABSNH010000010.1 GCA_902478985.1 uncultured Collinsella sp. | reverse complement strand
ATGGAGCCAGTGACAGGAATCGAACCTGCAACCCACTGATTACAAATCAGTTGCGCTACCGTTGCGCCACACTGGCACACTTGGCGCTTTCACGCGAAGCGAGTTAAGAATAAAGGAATTGCGGACGGGGCGCAACAGGCCGCACGGCGTTATACAAATATGCAAAATCCAGCAACAACGCGTACCAGGCCCGTTCATTTCTGTCAGTGCGCCCTCAATCTTAAAACCATTCGCCAGAACGAATAGTTTTAATTACAATTGCTATATATAAAACTATTCGTTCTGGCGAAGGGTTTCGCGATGCTTACTACCAAAGAAGCCGCCGAGCTGCTCGGCATCACTCCGCGCAGGGTGCAGGAGCTCATAAAAAACGGAGCACTTGAGGCCCGCAAGGCTTCTGGTGTATGGCTCATCGACAAAGACAGCGTCGACACGCGACTCCGCTCTGTGACCAAAACGGGGGGACGTCCCCGCCGCGGCCACGGTAAGAGCGAGATCGCGTTCACCCTCATGAACCGCACGTACGAAGTCGCTCAGCTGGTCTACAACACATCGAGAAAAGACTTTACCCACATCGGTGCCGACATCGATTACGCCCACGCCCCTATTGGAGTATTTGGCCCTAATAGCCCCATATCGCTCGACTCCTTCCGCATCTGGTGGCGCGGCCGCGGTATCCCGCTCGCACGCATTGGGCTAGCCTCCCTGCTTGCAGAAGCCGCAGTCGATGTTCCCGATGAACTCGTGCAGCGAAATCTTGGCCTCTCCTTATCCGACCAGTATTGGATTAGGCCCCAAGACTCCGGCCTCGCGTGGGAAGATATCAATTTCTTCAATAATGCCTTTGATGACGTCTCGCTAACCATTGCACCCTTCGCCCCAGAGGGTAAAGCAGCCGCCGCAAAACCCGATAACACCTCGGACGGCAATCTTCAAAAGTACTGGACATGCGAGGGCGGGCGTCGAATTCTGCATAAGGCAGGAGCGCACCTGAACCAGGAACCTTATAACGAGCTGGTGGCGACCACGCTCCACCGTCGCATCCTAAACACCTGCGATTATGTGCCTTACTCGCTCGAGGGCACGGGCACTTCCGCCCTGAGCATATGCGATGTCTTCTTAACTGATGAAGAAGAGTATGTCCCTGCGTTCTATGTAAACCAGCATGCAAATGCAGACAAGCGACTAACCGATTACGAACGGTATGTAGCAAACTGCGAGGAGCTTGGAGCGACGGATATAAAAGACGCCCTTGACCGCATGATCGTGTGCGACGACATCATCGCCAACTACGATCGTCATTGGCGTAACTTTGGCCTTGTGCGAAACGTAAACACGCTAGCCTGCAGACCTGCCCCTATCTTCGATTCGGGCTCATCACTCTGGTGCAACATATCACTAGAGGAGCTTAGGGCGGGAGAGCACAGTTTTACCAGCGCACAATTTCATTCAAGCCCCGCCAAACAAATGTTGCTCGTCGAGGACATGGGCTGGTTTGACGGCGACAAACTCGAGGGTTTCGTTGACGAGGCAATCGAAATCCTATCCAAAAACGACGCTCTTACAGCGAGACTGCCTTATCTAAAAGAGGCGCTAACATGGCGCCTCGAAAGAATGATCGACATCGCTGAATGGAGTTAGCGAGACAGCATCGCCCCGCCAACTCCCCTACCTCCCGCGCAGAGCTTTGAGCTTGGCCAGGGCCTCGGGGCTTAGACGGCTGCCCAGGGTCATCTTGATCTGCGGGGCCTCCTCGGCCTCGTGCACGTCGTTGTCGATCTGTTTGATCTCGTCCACCAGCATACGGCTCGAGATGCGCGTGACGCCCTTGCCCATGACGACGGCCTGGATCGTGCCGTCGCTCGATACCACGGAGCACGCGCGGCCTTCCTCGCGCGCCTCGATGCAGAGCTTTTGCACCACGGTATCGGCAGAAACGCCCGTCGGCGAAAACTCGATGCGCACGCCGCGGGCCGGCAGGTTGGGGCGCTCGTTGGAGATATTGCCCGCGCCGTCGAACACGATCACGGCCTCGTAGCGGCCCTGGGCAAAGGCGGCAACGTCGTTGATGAGGGCGGTGCGTGCCATATCGTGAACGTCGCTGGAATACGGATCGTCTGAATGGTCGTACACGAGCTTTTCGTAGCGCGGCGTGCAGTGGATCACGTTGTAGCCGTCGACCACCAGCAGCTCGGGCTTATTGGAGTGCACCGTCGAGACCGGGTCGGCGATGGCCTGCGCAAACGCATTGCCGCCCACGCCGTAGGTCGCGGCCGAAACAATCGGCTTGGCCGAGCCCTCGCCAAAGCGCTTGGCCTTGGACTTAGCGCGGTTCTTCTTGGACATGCGCTACTCCTCCCCCATGAGCTCGCCGGCATTGCGGCGCAGCCACTCAAAGCACAGCGCGGTGGTCGCCTGGGCAACGTTGAGGCTCTCGGTCATGCCACGCTGGGGAAGCTTGGTCAAAAAGTCGCATTTCTCGAGCACCAGGCGCGAGATGCCGTCGCCCTCGGAGCCCATGACGAGCGCCACGCGGCCCTCGAAGGGAGCATCCCAGCAGCTGCCCTCGGCGTGCTCGGAGGCGCCGCCCACCCAAAAACCAGCGGCCTTGAGGTCATCGAGTGCACGGGCAATATTGGGAACCTGCGCGATAGGCAGATGCATGACAGCACCGGCCGAGGTCTTGTAGCTGCCCACGGTCACGCCGGCGGCACGCTTGTTGGCGATGACGACGCCGGCCGCGCCCACGACCTCGGCGGAGCGCACAATGGCGCCAAAGTTGCCGTCGTCGGTCACATGGTCGAGCACGACGACAAGCGCCGGACCGTCGCCTGCGCGGTCGAGAATATCGGCGATATCAGCATAGGGGAAGTTGCCAACCTCGAGTGCGATGCCCTGATGAGCGCCATGGCTCGACAGTGCGTCGAGCTGCGCACGCGGCACATACTTAATGCGGACGCCCGCGGCGTTGAGGTCGTCGACCAGGCGCGACAAGGCGGCATCGCGCTCTCCACCCTCGACAATGAGCGCGCACTTGATGGGAAAACCAGTGCGTAGCGCCTCGGCGGCAGCACGACGACCTTCGATAAACTCGCCCTTGGGAGCCTGGACAGCGTCGCGGTTGCGATCGCGCTGCGGACGTGCGGCCTGGGCGCGATCGCGCTGGCCCTTGGGAGCGGCAGCGCGGTCATTGCGGCGAATCGGACGCGAGCCAGAAGCAGCCTGCTTGCCGCCACGAGGCGCACGCTTGCGATTGTCGGCCATAAAACGGCCTCCTTAAAAAGATAACGAACAAGAATCGACCGTCCGAGCCACGGCACCTTGCCTTTCAATCGTCGGGCATGACCACCAGGTCTATGCCCTCCTCTTTCAAGGCAATCTGCCGCACCTCGAACGGTCGACAAATACTAGAGACTCTTAATACGAGTGCCGGCGGCGGTATCTTCAATCGTCAGGCCCAGGTCCTTGAGCTGATCACGGATGGCGTCGGCCAGATCCCAGTTCTTGGCGGCACGGGCCTCGGCGCGGGCCTCGAGAATCTTGGCAGCAGCCTCGTCCACGTCGTCGCCCGTGTAGGCGACCAGGCCGGCGGCAACGCCCAGCAGGCCCAGCGGCAGCTCGACCTTGGGCTCGGGAAGCTCGACGCCAAACGTATCGAGCAGCTCGACCAGCGTATCGGCGGCGGCAAGCGCGGCGGCCTTGTCGGCAGCATCGCCCGCCTGCTCCAGGTACTGGTTGCACTCGGTCACAAAGCCAAAGACAGCACCCATGGCACCGGCGGTGTTAAAGTCGTCATCCATGCACTCCTTAAAGGTGGTGCGGGTCTCGGCGGCCTTGGCGGCAAACGCCTCGGCAGCCGCTTCGTCGGCATCGGCCGTCGCGTGGTTCGCGGCCCAACGCAGGTTCTCGACCGTACCGGCGATACGCGTGAGCGAGTTCTCGGCACCCTCCAGGCGCTCCCAAGAAAAGTCGAGCGGCGAGCGATAGCTCGTCTGCAGCATCAGCAGGCGCAGGGCGGCAGCGGAGTGCTGCTCGAGGACCTCGGCCAGCGTAAAGAAGTTGCCGAGCGACTTGGACATCTTCTCGCCGTCTACCAGCAGCATGCCCGTGTGCATCCAGGTGTTGGAGAAGCCCTGGTGCCAGGCGCAGGTGGCCTGGGCGCACTCGTTCTCGTGATGCGGGAAGGCAAGGTCGGAGCCGCCGCCGTGGATGTCGATCGGAGTGCCCAGGTAGCGATGCACCATGGCGGCGCACTCGGTGTGCCAACCGGGACGGCCCTCGCCCCAGGGGCTCGGCCAGCTGGGCTCGCCGGGCTTGGCGGCCTTCCACAGGGCAAAGTCGAGCGGGTCGTTCTTGTCCTCGTTCTCCTCGATGCGCGCGCCAACCATAAGGTCGTCGATGTTGCGGCCCGAGACCTGACCATAGTTGGGATCGCTGCGCACGGCAAAGTACACGTCGCCGTTATCGGCTGCGTAAGCGTGGCCCTGCTCGATAAGCGTCTTGATCATGGCGATCATGGGGCCGATCTCCTTGGTGGCGCGGGGGCGCACATCGGGATCGAGCACGTTGGCGGCGCGCATGACGCCGATGAACTTGTCGGAGAACTCCGTCGCGACCTCGGCGGCCGTACGGCCCTGCTCGTTGGCGCGCTTGATGATCTTGTCGTCGACATCGGTGAGGTTCTGGGCGAACGTGACCTCGTAACCGCTCGCGATGAGCCAGCGGCGAATCACGTCAAAGCTGATGAACGTACGGGCGTTGCCGATGTGGATGTTGTCGTAGACCGTGGGGCCGCACACGTACATGCGGACCTTGCCGGACTCGATGGGCTGGAACTCTTCCTTTTTATGGGTAGCGCTGTTGTAGATACGCATTCGTTACTCCTTAACGGTTTTCTGTAGCAGGCAGACGGCCCAGGCGCCGATTCCCTCGCCCTGGCCTTCCCAACCGAGCTTTTCGGTCGTAGTGGCGGCGACGCCCACGTTTTCGACGTCAACGCCCAGGGCATGGGCAAGGTTGGCGCGCATGGCATCGCGATGCGGGGTGATCTTAGGCTGCTGGCAGGCAATGGTGCAATCGGCATCGACAAACTCAAAGCCCAGCTCACGCGCATAGTCCATCACGCGGGCAAGCAGCACCATCGAATCGGCACCCTCGTAGGCGGGATCGGTGTCGGGGAATAGCTTGCCGATGTCTCCCCCACGGCAGGCGCCCAGAATGGCGTCGGCCAAGGCGTGCGCGAGCACATCGGCATCCGAGTGGCCCAGCAGGCCGCGCTCGTAGGGAATGTCGACACCGCCGATGATACATCGACGCCCCTCCACCAGACGGTGGACGTCGTAGCCATGGCCAATGCGCAGGTTACTGAACATGGGGAAGGTCCTCTCCCTCGGCCATGCGGCCAAGCAGAATCGCGGTTACGGGACGCAGGTCCTCGGGCACCGTCACCTTAAGGTTGTCGCGCGGGCTCTGGACGCAGCGGACGCGTCCGCCCATGCGCTCGACCAACGACGAATCATCGGTACCGATAAAGCCCTCGGCAATCGCCGCGGCATGGGCGCGCTTCATGGCGTCGACACTAAAGATCTGCGGCGTCTGCGCGGCCCAGTACAGCTCGCGCGGCGGCGTCTCGACGATATTATCGCCGTCGACGATCTTGAGCGTGTCGATCGCGGGCTGTCCACACACGACACCGTCAAGAGCACGGTCGCTCACGAGCACGTCGATAGCGTGGTCGATGGCCTCGGTCGTGATGAGCGGACGAGCGCCATCGTGAATGGCGACGTATTCAAAGCCCGCCGGCACCGCGTGCACGCCGGCACGGGTGGAGTCCTGGCGGGTATCGCCGGCATCGGCAAAACTGATGGGCGTGTCATAGTCAAACGGGTCGATGGCCAGGCGGCGCATCTCGGCACGACGCTCGGCAGGGCAAACCACGACGATGTGGCCGACCTTATCGCTACGGTCAAACGCGCGGATGGACCAGCTCATAAGCGGACGGCCCGCTACATTGACGAGCTGCTTGCCACCGGGGTTACCAAAGCGCTGGCCGCTGCCGCCGGCAACGACCACGGCGCATACGGGCGCCATTATGCGTTCCCCTGTTTGGTGCCCTTCATGCGGTACAGCGAGTCCGCAAGAATGGCAGGGTTGTTGACGCCAAAGTCGCCCAAGCGCTCCGGATCCTCGCTGATGTCGTCCATGAGTTCCTGCAGCGAGCCGTACTCGTCGACGATCTTCTCGGCCACGCCGTCGCGCACGACGGACACGCGCGAAAGCGTGCGCAGGCCCAGCGGCGTCATGACGGAGTCCTCGTCCAGGTCGTCGTAACCCAGAACCGCCGCCACATGCTGTGGGTCGGACAAGTCCTTAGGCGTCATGCGGCTAAGCTCGGCGCGAATCTTCTCGGCGTTTGCCTCGGAGGAATCGCTCGCATAGTCGCGAATCATCAGGTCGTATTCGGTATCCATGCTGGAGCCAGCGAGCTGCTCGAGCTGCATCTGCACGAGCTTGCCCTGGTTGCCCAGCTTGACGATACAATCCTTAAGCTCGGTCTTTGCCTGCTGCATGATCTCGAAGCTCGAGAAAATACCGGTAATGTCGGCGAGCGTGACGTAGTCGTCGAGCTCGAGGGCCGTCAGGCGCAGCAGGGAGCGATCGAGCGACTGACGGGTAGTCTGGAGCGTGGCGACGAGCTGGTTGACCGAGCTCATGATGGTGGTGACGGGCTGGATCTCGTAGCTCTTGCCGTGGACGTACACGTTGACGACGGCACGACGAGCCGAAACCGAGATCACGATGGCGTCGGTGAGCACCGACATGCGAGCGGCAGTACGGTGACGCATGCCTGTCTCACTCGTGGCGAGCGAGGGATCGGGATTGAGGTGGAAGTTGGCGCGCAGGATCTGGGTGAGGTCGCCATCGATAACGATGGCGCCGTCCATCTTGGAAAGCTCGAACAGGCGGTTCGAGGTAAACGAAATGTTGAGCGGGAAGCCGTCGTTACCGGCAGCGAGCACGTTTTCGGTGTCGCCGACGCAGATAAGGGCACCCAGGTGACCGGCAATGATCATGTCGAGGGCGGTGCGGATCGGCTGACCGGGGGCAGTCAGGCGGATGGCCTGTTCCATACGCTTTTGCAGCTCGTTCTTATCCAAGGCATCGCTCCCATCGTATACGCTCCATAAACGTCAATAAGTTTCTCACGGTTTGCCCCTGTGACGCCCGCAAAATCCGATGCTTACAGAATGAGCGAACACAGCTGAGAGCCCCAATCCAAATGAGCTGCTTATGTGGTAGCATCGGGATTCGCATAAATGAGGGAGTAGTCGCGTGATCGGGTTCGCCTCCGGTGGCGCGGCAAGTCAACACACTGGCCGAAACGGTCTGGCTTGCCTTAATGAACGAGACTCGTGGCTGTGCGCGCAACGCGTACGCCACGGGTCTTTTTTGTTACTCCCCCAAGAGGTACACGCGGGCTCGCCCGCAGAGAGGGAGCCAGACTATGGGATTCGCAGAGCTCGTGTTGCTCGCCGTTGGCCTTTCGATGGACGCCTTTGCCGTTTCCATCTGCAAGGGTCTCGGCATGAAGAAGATCAACCTTAAGGTCGCCGTGGTGCTCGGCCTGTTCTTTGGCGGCTTTCAGGCCGGCATGCCCGTAATCGGATGGGCGCTTGGCAGCCAGTTCATGGGCATCATCGGACCCATCGACCATTGGATCGCCTTCATCCTTTTGGCCTTCATCGGCGGCAAGATGCTGTGGGAAGCCTTTACCGAAGACGAGGATGAAGGCGACGGCAAGGATGCCGAGAAGATTGACCTGGGCGAGTACCTGATCCTCGCCATCGCCACCTCAATCGACGCCCTGGCCGTGGGCATCTCGTTCGCCGCGCTTTCGGTCGACATCGTCCCCGCCGTGTCGCTCATTGGCATCACGACCTTTGTCTTCTCCGTTGCCGGCGTGGCGATCGGCCACACCTTTGGCGCGCGCTACGAAAAGCCCGCCACCATCGTGGGCGGCGTCGTGCTCGTCCTCATCGGGCTTAAGATCTTGCTTGAGCATCTGGGGATCCTCGCGATATAAAAAACGCCTCTCATAAGCCAACGTCAATGTAGGAGTCTCATGCAGAGTTTTGCATAATGCCTATTCGTGCGGACTTTTGCATGTCATACTGATATGCAAAAGTCTGCACGTTAGGAGATAGCCGTGGATACCCTTCCCATCACCACACCGCGCCAAGCTGGCATCTACGTGCGCCAGGCACGCGAGACTCAGGGTCTCACCCGTGCCGCCCTCGCCAAAAAGGCCGGTGTTTCGGAGCGCCTGCTCGCATCGCTCGAGCTAGGAGACGCCACCGGCATTCGACTCGACAAGTTGCTGGCGATTTTCGACGCTCTTGGACTGGCACTCGCAGCACAAGGGGATATCGGCGAAGCGAAAAACGAGCGACCAGTCGACGCCCCGCATGCCAATCCGCTGCCTCGCAGCATCCCCAGGCGCCATCACACTCAACGTCCTCATCATCGCAACCGTCGTAGTACCGCCATTCCGGCTCTTCCAGATGTCCCCTTTACATCCGCACTCTACGACGAGGTCTTCGCCGATTTCGCCATGTCCAATCTCGGAGTCTCGATTGCCGCAAACGCATCTAGCAAAACCAAGCCCGAAGGGAAATAGCCAATGGCCAGAACATCACTTCGGACCATTATTTGCGGCGTGCCTGCTGGAACGCTCACGCAAGATGAGAACGGTCTTATCAGCTTTACCTACGATCATGACTATGACGGGCCAGCCCTATCGACCAACATACCCGTATCGAATCGCGCATACGGACAACAGGTCATGAATCCGTACCTGTTTGGCCTTCTACCCGACAGCGAGGACCAACGAAAAGCGATTGCCGCGGAATTCGACGTTAGGCCCAACAATCCCATCGCACTACTCAGCCGTATCGGACTCGACTGTCCGGGCGGCGTGCAATTTTGTGCCGAAGAAGATATCGACGCCGTCCTGCATCGCTCCGGCGAATACCGCCCCATAGACGACCACGAAATTGCTCTCCGCCTCAAGTCGATCAGAGATGACCGCAATGCATCGTGGATGGGCCTAGATGAAAGTTGGTCACTTGGAGGCAATCAGGGCAAGTTCGCTCTCGCACTCATGGACGGTCGCTGGTGCGAATGCATGGGGTCCTCGCCCACGACGCATATTTTCAAAAATGGCGTTATCGGTTTTAAACTCGAGGCTCTCAATGAGTTTGTCTGCATGAAAAGCGCCCAGCGCGCCGGCATCGCAACGGCAAACGTCGAATATCGTATGTTTGAGGACGAACCCGCCCTCATTGTTGAGCGCTATGACCGCGTGAAAGTCAAAGACGGAACGATCAGGCGCCTACATCAAGAAGACCTCTGTCAGGCACTTGGGGTGATGCCCGCCCAAAAGTACACGGCAGACGGCGGCCCGACCACACGCGACATTCAAGAGCTCCTCGTAAATACGAGCCACCATCAACTTAACCTGTATCTGTTTACGCAGATACTGTTCTTCAACGCCATTATCGGCGCACCGGATGCGCACGCGAAAAACTATTCCCTGCTCCTTGGAAACGACGGCGCAGCCATGATGGCTCGAATGTACGATGTCGCATCGGGTTTGGCGTATGAGCGCATGCGCCGCCGGGCGCGCCTTGCCATGAGCGTTGGCGGCGAAAATCGTGTGGGGCGCATCGGTCCAGGCGCCATCCGCCGATATCACGGCATGGACGACCCCGCGCTGGAAGCGGCGCTCACCGATGCCGGGCTGACCGAGAAGTTTTGTTTTGCGACCATGATGGACCTCGCCTACGAGGTACCTATTTGCATGGAAGAGGTCATGGACGAATACGCCGACCTGCCCGGCATGGCGGACCTGCGCGAGCATATGCTCGGCCCCGTCTGCGAAAACTGTCAGCGCACCCTCGACCTCATCAAGGCGGATATGGGCTAGGTGTCCGTAATCTCCCATTTCCCAAAAGAAGAGAGGGGGCACCCGTCGCAAAAGCTCGGGTGCCCCCTCACGCAATGTCATTTGCAATCCACCAGCACGTGGCTCGGACTGCTGCTAGCGCAACCTTTACGCAGCGAGGCGCTTGAGGACGTCGATGAGCAGCTCGTAGAAGCGCTCGGCAGAAGCGAGCTCCATGCTCTCGTCCGGGGTGTGGACATCGGAGAGCGTCGGGCCCACGGCGATGGCGTCCAGGCCGTGCAGGGTCTCGGCAAACAGGCCGCACTCAAGGCCGGCGTGAATGGACTCGATTCGTAGCTCGGAGCCAAAGAGCTCGCGATAGCTCTCGACAAAGATGTCGCGGACCGGCGAATGCTCGGCATAGCTCCAGCCGGGATACTCGAACTCAAACTTGGCGTCGAATCCCAGGACATCGGCCAGCGTCTGCAGGCGGTCCTTGAACTCGTTCTGCAGCGAGGTGATCGAGGAGCGCGGGGACAGCATGATCTTGACCTGGTCGTCAGAGGTGGCAACCACGCCGATGTTGGAGGAAACCTCGACGGAGCCGTCGGTGGCGACGTTGCGGCGGATCACACCGTTGGGGGCAAGACGCAGGGCGCGAATAAGGGCAAGTGCGGACTTCTCGTCCATGGCCTCGACCTCGGCGTCGTCGGCAATCTCAACCGTGCAGGTAAAGCCGGGGTCGAAGACCTCGAGCTCGGCAGTAACGTCGGCGATGATGCCCTTTGCGACCTGGGCCGCGGCCTCGGCGGCAGCGTGGTCGGCGTAGACCAGAACAGCCTTGCACTCACGGTTGATGGCGTTGTCCTTGGTGCCGCCGTTAAAGCTAACGATGGCGGGCTCGCCGGCAACCATCAGGCGGTCGATGATGCGGGCCATGATGAGGTTGCCGTTGCCGCGCTCCAGGTTGATATCGCTGCCGGAGTGGCCGCCCAGCAGGCCGGAGATGTCGAGCGTGAGGGTGCTACCGGTCTTGTGCTCGCGCGCGATCGGGCAGGTGTAGGTAACGACGACACCGCCGGCGCAGCTGACGGTAGCAACGCCCTCTTCCTCGGAGTCAAGGTTAATCATGGTGCGGGCGCTAATCTGGGACTTGTCGAGCGTCTCGGCGCCGACCAGGCCAGTCTCCTCGTCGGTGGTGAATACGCACTCGAGGGCGGGGTGAACGATCGAATCGTCATCGAGAACAGTGAGCATCAGAGCGACGGCAATACCGTTGTCGGCGCCCAGAGTGGTGCCGTTAGCGGTGAGGACGCCGTCCTTGACGACCAGGTCGATACCATCAGTCGTAAAGTCGTGCTCAACGGAGCCCAGTTTGTCGCACACCATGTCGATGTGGCCCTGCAGCATCACGGTCGGGGCATTCTCGGCGCCGGCAGATGCGGGCTTGCGAATGATGACGTTGTAGACCTCATCCTGATACACATCGAGACCGCGCTCCTTGGCAAACGCGACCAGGAAATCGCTGATGCCCTTCTCGTTGCCAGACCCACGGGGGATCGCGCTGACCTCCTCAAAGAAATGGAACAGCTGGGCGGGCTCGTAGCCGGTAATCTTGTAGTCCATGGTGCCTCCTTGGCGCAACTGGTTAGACAGTAAGACATGCGCCTTGTATATTCCCAGACTTTGCGTGCATAAACCAGTCGAAAACGCCGAGCGCCCTCGCATCATCGGCTAACGGCGAACCGCATAGCGTAACGGTCACAACTTCGCAGCTCTACAAATCGAGGCGCCCTTGCCAGAGCGCCTCGATTGCGCGTATCAAATTGTCGCCACACCCTACAGCGCGCCAGAGCCGGCTTGCATCATGCCGCCGGGGCCCGAGGTCACGCCGCCGCTCACGGGCGCGGCGTTGCCGGTGTGCGGTGCCGCCGGGGCGGTATCGCCACCGAGCGTGCCCGCCGGACGCGGTGCCGGGATCTCGCCCGTGCCGTGGCTAAAGACAAACTTGCCATCGGCCACGTCGCACAGGACGGTATCGCCCTCGCCCCACTCGCCGGCCAGAAGCTCCTCGGACAGCGGGTCCTCGATGAGCTTTTGGATGGCACGGCGCAGCGGACGCGCACCGTTGGTGAGGTCGGTGCCCTCGGCCACGATCTTGTCATAGGCCGCGTCGGTGAGCTTGATGTTCATGCCGTTGGCAATCAAACGCTGACGCAGGTCGTCCACCAGCAGGTGCGCGATCTTGGTGAGATTCTCGCCCGAGAGCTTCTGGAACACCACAATGTCATCGATACGGTTGAGCAGCTCGGGGCGGAACAGACGCTTGAGCTCGCCCATCGCGCGACCACGGATCTCACTCGACGTGAGACCCTGCTCGCCGGTGGTGCCAAAGCCAACGCTCGCATCCTGCGCAATCTCGCGGGCGCCCACGTTGGACGTCATGATGATCACGGTGTTGCGGAAGTCGACCGTCTTGCCCTGGCTATCGGTCAGGCGGCCCTCCTCCAGCACCTGCAGCAAGATGTTGAAGATATCGGGGTGCGCCTTCTCGATCTCGTCGAACAGCACGACCGAGTACGGGTGGCGACGAACGGCCTTGGTGAGCTGGCCGCCCTCGTCGTGACCGACGTAACCCGGAGGGCTACCGATGAGCTTGGAGACCTCGAACTCGCTACCGAACTCGGACATGTCGAAGCTGATGAGCGCATCCTTGCTGCCAAAGAGGTACTCGGCGAGCGTCTTGGCGAGCTCGGTCTTGCCCGTGCCGGTGGGACCCAGGAAGATAAAGCTGCCGCCGGGGCGACGCGGGTCCTTGAGCGGCGAGCGGCTGCGGCGCACGGCCTTGGCAACTGCCTCGACAGCCTCATCCTGACCGATGATGCGCGTCTTGAGCACGCTTTCGGCCTGCAGCAGGCGACGGCTCTCGCTCTCGGTAAGCGAGGACACCGGCACGCCCGAAGTCACGGACACGATATCGGCGATCTGACTCACATCGATGGTGAGCGGGCTGGCGTCGAGCTCGGCGGTCCAGGCGGCCTTGGCCTCGGCGAGCTCAATCTCGGCGGCCTTCTGCTGCTCGGTGATCTCGGCGGCCTTGTTCATGTCGTCGCTCTCGGTGGCCTCCTGTGCGGCGGCCTTAAGCTCCTCCACGCGATGCTCGGCCTCGCGCACCGGCTCGGGCGCGCGGTTGGCGGCGATGCGAGCGCGGGCACCGGCCTCGTCAATGAGGTCGATAGCCTTATCGGGCAGGAAGCGATCCTGGATGTAGCGGTTGGAAAGGTTCGCGGCGGCCTCGATAGCACCCTGCGTATAGCGCACATGGTGGTGCTCCTCGTAGCGCGGCTTGAGCGCGGTCAGGATCTTGACCGTGTCCTCGACGCTCGGCTCCTCGACATCGATGGTCTGGAAGCGACGCTCGAAGGCCGGGTCCTTGGTGAGGTACTTGCGGAATTCCTCGGCCGTGGTGGCGCCGATAATCTGGAAGGCACCGCGCGCGAGCACGGGCTTGAGCATGGAGCTCGCGTCGATGGAGCCCTCGGCAGAACCGGCACCGATGATAGTGTGCATCTCGTCGATAAACAGGATGACGTCGTCGGCTTCGGTGGCCTCCTGGATCACGTTCTTGAGGCGCTCCTCAAACTCGCCGCGATACTTGGCACCCGCAACGAGGCCTGGCAGGTCGAGCGTCCAGATATTCTGGTTCATGAGGTTCTCGGGCACGTTGCCGGCTGCAATCTGCTGAGCCAGGCCCTCGACGATGGCCGTCTTGCCCACGCCGGGGTCGCCCAGAATGAGCGGGTTGTTCTTGGTGCGGCGCGAAAGAATTTCCATCATACGCTGGACTTCCTTTTCGCGACCGATTACAGGGTCGAGCTCGCCGTCGCGCGCCTTCTGCGTGAGGTTGGTCGCGAACTGCTTAAGCGTATCGGTGCCACTCCCCTTTTGCTGAGAGGCATCCGAGCCGCTAAAGAACGGCAGGCCCGCACCGGGACGACCGGCACCGGCGCCGGCGAGCGGACGCTTCTTGTCCTGGTCCTTGGCGGTGAGTTTCTCGATAGCCTTTTTGATGGAGGCGGACGACACACCCAGGCGCATGAGGATGTCCATGGCCATGCCGTTGCCCTCTTCGACGATGCCGATCAGCAAGTGCTCGGTCGACACGTAGGTCTGGTTGTTCTCACGCGCCACGCGGAACGAACGCTCCATCACGCTAATGACGAGCGGCGTAAAGGCGAGCTTGGCCGCCTCGGTCTCCTCGCTGGGCTCGGGAACCGTGGTCTGGACCTCTTTGAGAGTATCCATGATGTCATCGTAGGAGATGTCGAGCGAACGCAGTGCCTCGGCGGCAATGCCCTCGTCCTCCTTGGCAAGCGCGAGCAGCAGGTGCTCGGTGCCCACCTTATTTGAATGAAGATCAAGCGCCTCTTGCTTGGCCATGGACATGACCTTACGCGCGCGATCGGTAAATCTATCTAACATGCTCGTTTCCTTACATGAGTTCATCGAAATCAAAACGCCCGCCCGTCGGCGGCGCTTTTGTCTCTTTACCCACAGGTCGTCTATGTTAACAGCTGGAGGAATATCTATAAACCCGGCTCACATGAATGCAGGTTATGACCGCATCACGGGACTCACCGCGCGATGCGCGACAGGCGCCCCGCAAGAGAAACCCTAGGCGTCTTTCACCACGTCGGGACTCGTCGCACGCGATGCGCGATAGGCATCGGCCTCCTTGGAGACGCGTTCGAGCAGCTCGGATGTATCGACGCCCTCGACTTGCGCGACCGTTTCCACCGTCTGCATGGCGACCGCCCTCAGGTACGCGCACGCGCTGTCCCCCAGCTGCTCGAGGTCTATCTCCTCGCCGCCCTCCCGGGCAAAGCCGACCGCCATCACAAAGCCCATGATGCCCGAGACCAGAAAGCCCACCGCAAAGCTCGAATCTGCCTTGAGCTCTTCTCCGTCGGGGTGGACGATCTCTCTCACGCGGTCGATGATGATCGTATGGATGCCCTGCACGACCTGCTCGGCGGCACCCGCCCTCATGGTGATGACGATGCGCCGCAGCAGACAGCGGACGTCGCGCCGGTCGAACGCCGAAAGGTCACCCTCGCTCGAAAAATGCCAGAGGGCATCGGTGATGAGCTCGTTATCCTGCAGCAGCTGGGCTATGGCGATGGCGACGAGTTCATCGAAATCGTGAAAATAGTAGTAAAACGTTCCGCGATTGCACTGGGCGGCGCGGGTCACCTCGCCAACCGACAGCTCGAAGATGCTGTTGTTCTCGATGAGCTCCCAAAACGCCTCGATGATACGGGTGCGTGCATCGGGTGCATCGGCGTCCTTACGCGGTCTCGCCATGCGCCTCACCGCACCCCTGCGCCTTGGCATTCATGATGAGCATCTGAAGACGGTTCTCCACGTTGGCGAAGCTCACGTCGGGATCGTAGTCGAGCGGCAGGAACTGCGCCGTGGGATACTGCTCCTTGAGCGCATGGATGAGCCCGCGCCCCACGACATGGTTGGGCAGACACCCGAACGGCTGCAGGATCACGAAGTTGCGGCAGCCGAGCTTGGCGTGCTCGAGGATCTCCGCCGGAATCAGCACGCCCTCGCCCGCATCGAACGTATGGTGCAGGATCTTATCGCTCGCGCGCACGAGCTCGGGCATGCGCGTTGGCGGCTCGTAGAGCGGGCTCGCCGCGCCCAGGCGGTCGCAACGGTCGTGCGCGAGCTCGAACAGGTTGTCCGCCGTGGCGTACCAGGCCTTTTCGGACAGCGACAGGTCGACGTGGAACTCGCGCGACTGCGCATGCTTGTAGAAATAGGTCTTGCGGATCACGTCGGTCATGCGCGCCTCGATGACCTCGAGCCCGTTGTCCTCGAGGTAGCGCTCGATCTCGTGGTTGGCGCCGAGATGGAAATTGAGCAGGTACTCGCCCACGATGAGAACGGTCGGATGCGGGTTCGAGCGGTCGTACGGAACGGCGTCCATGATCGCAAGCGCGCGTTTGAAGCCCGTCGCCTGGCCTCTCAGCCCGGAGCGCTCCATGCCCTCGATAACCTCATCGAGCGCGCGGTCGAACGCAGCGTCCGCCGCGCCCTTCTCGAGCTCGTAGGGACGGATGCGCCTAAGCATGGCCTCGAGGGCATCGATCATGGGAAGACCGTAGGCGATCTGGATGCTCGGGCCAAGGCCGAGCTTGAAGCCCGGATGCGCATTGTGGGCATCGACGTCGTCGTTGGTGAGCACCGGGACATAGTCGTATCCCGCGTCGTCGAGCGCGCGGCGCAGCAGGGGCATGTAGTGCGTCAGGCGGCAGTCGCCGATATACTTGCCAGTCACCACGGCGACGTCGTGCGGGTCGTACTTACCGCTCTCGAGTGCCGCGAGCGCCTCGCCGATCACGATTTGCGCGGGGAAGCAGATGTCGTTGTGCACATAGCGTTTGCCCAGGCGGATGGCATCCTCGCGCCCGATATCAAGGGCCTCGGCGCGCACGCCTTGATTGCGCATCGCCGCGGTCATGAGCCTGCAGAACGCATGGGAGGTGTTGGGGACCAGCGCGATCTTGTCGTGCCGGTCGCGCTTGGTGTACTTGACCTTATACGGGTCGTCGAGCGGATGGACCGCGTACACCCGGGCGCCCTCGGCACGCTCCTCCGCGCGACGACGGTTGACCGACTCGATAAACGAACGCACGCGAATGCCCATGGGACCGGCGACGTCGCTCTCATCGAGCTTGATCATCATCGGAACCTTGGAGCCCATCTCGCCCATCATGCGCGCGATCTCGTCGGTGAGATACGCATCGTGGCCGCAGCCGAAGCTGCCCATCTGCACGAGCTCGAGCTCGGGCGTCGATGCGACGATGACCGCGCACGACAGCATGCGCGCATGGTAGTTGTTCACGATGTCGATGCGGCTGTTGGAAAGATCGACGTTGCAGACCCCCGGCACCGCATCGGGCGTCAGCACGGGGATGCCGCGCTCAGAGAAGAGCTTGGGCAGCCCGTGGCTGACCAGCGGGTCGTTGTGGTACGGGCGCGAAGCGATCACCACCGCGTAGCCGCCGTCCTCGCGCACGTTCTCGAGCACCTGCCTGCCGCGCAGCTGCAGCTGGTTCTCAAACGTCTCCTGCGCGCGGTCCGCCTGCTCGGTCGCCTTGGCAACCAGGTCGGCATCGATATCGAAGGTCTCCTTGCACCACGCCTTGAGCTGGCGGTTTCGGTCGCCCTCGTCGTACCAGTGGAACAGCGGCGTATCGAACGGAACGCCGAAACGCTCCTCCGGGTTATCGGAATTGCGCATCACGTAGGGGTATCCCTTTACGACGGCGCACATCCACTCGCTGGTAGAGGCGGTGTTTTCGGTGGGCACCGTCGTGATGATGGGCATGAAGATGCGGTCGACGCCGGCGTCGACGAGATCGCGGATGTGCCCGTGGACGAGCTTGGCCGGGAAGCACACGGTGTCGGATGTGACGTGCGCCAGACCGCGCTCGTACATCGCCTTGGTGCTGCGTCCCGAGACGCGCACCTTAAAGCCGAGCGTGCTGAAGAACGTCGACCAGAACGGCATGGTGTCCCAGAACTCGAGCACACGGGGAATGCCGATCGTGACATCGCGCCCCCCGCTGACGGGAACCGTGGGGTACGACTCGAACAGCAGCTTCTCGCGGTCGACAAAGAGATTGGGGGCAGCCGCGGTCCGGTCGCGCCCCGTGCCGGGTGCCTGTGCCTCGCAAGCACCCTGCGGACGCAGCTCCTCCGCCGCGGGAACCTCGCGCACGAGCTCATCCCATGAGATGGCGCCGCCGCGCGGGCAGCGATTGCCCGTGACGTAAAGCGAGCCGTCGCCAAATGCCACGACCGCGCGCTGGCAGCGGTTGTTGCACCGACGGCAGGTAACGCCGCCGAACTCGCGATGCTCGAAGCGCTCCACGGCATCGAGCCCGATAAACGACGTGCCGGCGTCGCCCTTGCGGCATTCCTCGCGCGCGAGCAGGGCGATACCGATAGCGCCCATCAGCCCCGGGTGGGGCGCACGCGTGACGGGTTTGCCCAAATACTGCTCGAATGCGCGCAGCACCGCGTCGTTTCGGAACGTGCCGCCCTGGACGACGACTTTGTCGCCCAGACGGTTGAGATTTGAAACGCGAATGACCTTGGTGAACACGTTCTCGATAATCGAACGGCAGAGACCGGCCATGATGTCGCCCGGACCCTTACCGCGCCGCTGCTCGGAAACGACGCTGCTGTTCATGAACACCGTGCAGCGGCTGCCGAGAACGGCGGGGGCTTTGGACGAAAATGCCTCGCTCGCGATATCCTCAACGGCTATTCCGAGGTTTTTGGCAAAACCCTCGAGGAACGAGCCGCAGCCCGCAGAGCACGCCTCGTTGACGACGATATCGGTCAGCACGCCGTGGTTGAGCCAGATGGCCTTCATATCCTGTCCGCCGATGTCGAGCACGAAGGTCGCATCTGGAACGCATGCGCACGCGGCGCGGGCGTGCGCGACCGTCTCGACCGTATGGTAGTCGGCGTGGAACGCGCGCGCGAAAAGCTCCTCGCCGTATCCCGTGGTGCCCATGGCATCGATCGCAAGCGTGACTCCCGCTGTCTCCCAGCGGTTCTTCAAGCTGACAAGACCCTGTTGGGCGACGTCGAGCGGTCTGCCGTTATTAGACGCGTAGAACGAATCGACAAGCTCACCCGCCTCATCGACCAGGGCGAACTTGGTCGTCGTGCTCCCCGAATCGATACCGAGCGCCACACGCACCGTCTCTCCGGGCGCATACGCATCCGGACCCTTTGCCGGCGTCTCTTTGCCATGGCGTGCCGTAAAATCCGCCTGCTCGGCAGGTGTGGCAAAAAAGGGCTGGGCAAGACGTCCCTCCCCGCTTGCGGGCGCGACCGTCTCGAGCTTATCCAGCCGGACAAAAGCGTCGGGAAGGTCGATCGGTTGGGACGATGCGAACATGTCGGTCAGCGACAGGGCGGCACCGCGCGCGACCATGATCTGCGGATCGCGCGGGACGATAACCTGATCGTCCGATAGATTCAGTTGCTCCCGGAACACGCGGACCAGCGTGGGGTTGTAGGCGAGCGTACCGCCCTCGAAGATTACCGGCGGCTCGATGTCGATACCCTGGGCCAGACCGCCGATCGTTTGGCGGGCGACCGCGTGAAGCGCCGAAAGCGCCAGGTCGGTGGTAGGAATGCCCTCGTTGAGCAGCGGCTGGATATCGGTCTTTGCGTACACGCCGCAGCGGCCCGAGACCTCGTGGACGGTCGTTCCCCGGCTTGCGAGCTGCTCGAACTCGCCCGATTCGGTGCCGACCCCCATGAGCTTTGCCATCTCGTCGATAAATGCACCGGTACCGCCTGCGCACGAGCCGTTCATGCGCATGTCGGCAACCTCGATGTCTCCCTTATCGTTGGTGCGGAAGAAGATCATCTTGGCGTCTTGGCCGCCCAGCTCGATGGCGCAGCGCGTCTGCGGATAGAACCTGCTGATCGCGAGCGCGTTGGCGACCACCTCCTGAACGTACGAGGCGCCCAGCGCGGTCGCGATATCGCGCGCACCCGAGCCGGTCACCGCAACGCGCAGCGACTCATGGGGAAAGCGCTCGGCGAGCTCGCCGAGCATGGCGCGCACGCTCGCTGTCTGACACGCCCCGTGGCGGCGATATCCCCACCACGCCTCGGTCATATCCTCGTGCATCGCGTAAACTTTGGTGGTCGTCGACCCTACGTCCAGTCCTACTAGCAACGCCATAATGCTCCGTCTCTCGCATTTTTCCTGCTAGAGATATACCACTCTACGTAATACAACAGACTGTTGTATTTAAACTCCGTATAAAAAGCGGCTGCCGAAACGCTTCAGCAGCCGCCGAATGCACCAACAGATTGTTCTGCACGCTAGCACGTCGGGCAACGGAGCAGCACGGGCCCTCCGGTCATGCGCACCGCTCACGCCCGCGATGTCGCCGAGAGAGCTATCCACGCTTAGGGCTCCAACCAAGCAAGTCGCCCGCGCTCAGCAGATCCCTAAGCGAGCTACTCGCACTCAGGAGCCATAGCCTGCTCCAAGAGCTCGGCATGCTCCTCCTCGAAAACCGTCCCCACAGGGAAGGCGCGACGGAAGACGAAGTGGGAAATCGGACCGGCTACCAAAAGGTTCCACGGCAGCGCCATCACAAAATTATGCGGGATGTTGATCATCCAGATCGCGGGCACGGAATACAGGTTCGCAAGGATGCCGCCGGGCATGTGCGTCAGACCCTCGCAGGCACCGTACAGCGACATGATGATGACCATGGGAACGACCATGCAGGAGCTGACGGCGAGCGTCATGGCAAGTGGCGAGCTCTTGCCCGGCGTGACCAAGTACTTAAAGGCGAAACCCTTGGCGAGCGGGCTGGCGACGAACCAGTCGCAGCACATGGCAAAAATGTAGGCAACGGGGAAGCCGAGCCACGCAGCGGCAACGACCTCGCCGTTGATGGCCCCGTGCTGCAGGGCAACGTTGTAGATGCTCATCCAGAGCACCATGCAAAAGCACATGATAAAGGTGAACAGCAGGCTCTCTCGTTTGTTGATAGGCATAAAGGGCAGATTCCTCTCTGTGTTGTACCGCGGCGCCACGCAACAAAAACGGGCGGGCAAGATGGAGTTACTGGAACTTCATCTCGCCCGCCCGTGTTACGCGCGTCTGCGACTACTTATGTGGTGGAACCAGCCTAGCACGAAACGCATGCGCTTCGTAAGCGTTGAGTTTATGAAGATGCAGGGCACCGATAATCCCCCGACCCCATAAGTTGCGGTGGAATACGGACTGTTTTGACCCTTTAAGCAGCAATTCAGTCCCTATTTCACCGCAACTCATTTGGTGCAAAGTAACCTGTCCCCCTTGCACCAATTAGCTGGTGTGGCGCCAGCGAGGGTCGGTGAGCGTACGCGCCACACCCAGCCCAACGGGCAGAAACGCTACGATGAGCACTGCGCGCACAAACCAGCCGAGCATATTGACTGTGTCGAAGGTGCACATGTAATACATAGAGCGATAGAGATACAGACCGGGCACCATAATGACAATCGAAGGCACCGTGAGGGCGATGCGCGGGTAGGTGAGCTTGACTTCAGCCAAGCTTGCGAGCAGCCCCGATACCAGCGCGCCGATAAACGCTGCTGCCTCGGGAGGCATTCCCGTGCTGAGGCCCAGGAAGGGAATCATCGTCGGCGCATCGACAAGGGTCAGACGCAGGGTATTGGACACGGCGCCGATCAACCCAGCTGCCGCGGCCATCTTTACCGGGCTGTTGAACATCACCGAGAAGCCGAATACGCCAACGAAGCTCATCACCACGCGCAGGAGCGTAAGGGCAAGCGGCGAAAGGCCCAGTGGGGCAAAGTCGTCCGGCGCCAGGCCAACACACTCGGCAACCATCCAACCTACGAGGGTCGCCATCACAATAATCGATACGGCATATGAAAGGCGCTCGATACCGCTTCGCATGTCGAGCTTAGCGATGTCGAGGCCTGCCGTAATGAGCGGAAAGCCGGGAATCACAAAGAGCATGGCGCCGATATAGCCTTCTTGGTGCGACATTGCCCCCGGTATGACCTGGCCAAGGCCGAGCAATGCCAGCAGATACGAAACGCAAGCGAGCGCAACGCCGGTCGTCAGCGCGCTGAACTGACCAAGGCCTTGCTTGAGAATATGGGAGCGGGCAAAGTTGCCGACACCCGCGCCCACGAACGCGCAGGCCATCTCGATAGGGCCGCCGCCGAGCAAAAAAACGAAGGCGCCACAGGCGCAGGCCGCCGCAAGGCCCTGTTGCCAAGGCGCGTAATCAGGTTTTGAACTCTCAACGGTCTTGAGCATCTCGTGGTATTCGTGCACGGTAAACCGGCGCCCATACGTCTCGATTTCCTTTAAGAAGCTCTCCATCATCCAAATGCGATGGGTATTGACTCCCGTTGTGGGCAGGCTGACAACCTCGTTAAAGCAGTGGCCATCTTCGATGCAGGTGCACTCAAACGACAGAAGACTTAAGTCAACGTGGATGGTGACACCGAGTACGGCGGCAACACGATTCATGGTATCGCGCACGCGCCAGGCACCCGTTCCGCTTGCCAGCATAAGCATGCCGGTGCGGCAGATGATGGATGATTTATCGGTGAGCGGCGCATCGACGGCAAGCTCATCGCCTGCCGTCACGATCTGGTGCCAGTCAGTTTTCATATGGAGCGCGCCGGCACGAACGCCGTGGTGCATGGGGGCTCTCGAAAGCAGCGAGTTAAGGCGCGAAGACTGTGGGGGCTCCGTTGATTCGTCCTCAACCTCATCAGTCTCTTCATCGACCAGATCAAAGGAATCAAGCGGCGCTGGCTCGCGACGGTCGATCAGCTCCTCGTCCTCATCATCAAAGTAATTGAACTGATCGAGCATGTCCTCTTCGATTGAACGCTCGCTCGCGTCGTCCATATAGACGCTCCCTTCCTACCGACTAACCCCCATCCTAGGCAGCAACGGCTAAAGGAAACATAAAAGAGACGGCTGTCATGCGAACCATGCGCGCAATAGCCGTTGGGCAGTCGTTTAAGAACGTCCCCAATGACTACATCGATGTTCTAAGTGTCAACCAAGTCAACGCCGCAGGTAGAGGACGGACAGCGAGCGACGTCCAGGGCGAACAAGTTGGCATGAAAAAGGCAAGGCATAGACCTTCTGGTCATGCCTTGCCTTTTGAATGACAAATTGTCGCCCTGGGCGGCGCGCAGCGTCAACTGGTTACGCGGGTTGGTAAACCCGCGTAACCACCTAGGTCGCGCCCTTGAAGTTGAACGTCAGATTGTCCAAATGCGGCCCGCGCAGCGTC